>JAPJMP010000026.1 GCA_026461645.1 Burkholderiales bacterium | reverse complement strand
TTTAGTATAATTTATTTATTTATTGCTATATTCTTTAATATAAAACCATTACGTTATATTTTAAGTAAAATAATTTATGTTAAAGCAAAAATGGTTATACCAGGAATTTCAGAAACTGAAAAATTAGCATTAGATGCAGGTGACCCATGGTTTGAGAAAGAAATATTTAGAGGTAAACCTAATTTTAATTTATTGCATAGTTATAAAAAATTTGAGTTATCTGAAGAAGAACAAAGCTTCTTATCTAATGAAACTGAACAATTACTGAATATGATTGATGAGTGGAAAGTAACTCATGTGGAAAAAGATTTATCAGTAGAAGCCTGGAATTTTATGCGTGAAAAAGGCTTTTGGGGTTTGGTGATTAAAAAAGAATATGGTGGTAAAGGTTTTTCTGCTGCAGCTCACTCGCAAGTTGTGTTAAAAATTGCTTCACGCTCAATTGCCGGAGCAATAACTGTAATGGTGCCTAATTCATTAGGCCCTGGTGAATTATTGTTTCATTACGGAACCGATGAGCAAAAAAATAAATTTCTACCACGCTTAGCCAAGGGGCTTGAAATTCCTTGTTTTGCTCTTACTGGTCCAACTGCTGGATCAGATGCAACTTCTATTCCAGATAGAGGCGTAGTTGCTTTTGGTGAATATAATGGCAATAAAGTATTGGGGATAAAACTATTAAATATTGATAAACGCTACATTACTTTAGCTCCCGTTGCAACATTGGTTGGTTTGGCTTTTCAATTAGAAGATCCTGATAATTTACTGGCAGGAGTTGGAAAAGTTGGGATTACCTGTGCATTATTACCGCATGATCATCCAGGTTTAGAAATTGGTAATCGCTTATTACCTTTAGACCAAGCGTTTATGAATGGTACGATTAGAATTAAAGAAGCTTTTATCCCTATAGATTGGATTATTGGCGGTCAGGCAATGGCTGGTGAAGGTTGGAGAATGCTTGTTGAATGTTTATCAATTGGTAGATCAATATCGTTACCTGCATGTGGTACTGCTGAAGCTCTTGGATCAGCCGTATTATCTTCAGCATATGCTGCAATTAGAGAACAATTTAATACAGCAATTGGAAATTTTGAAGGGGTTGAAGAGCAATTAGGTAAAACTGGTGGAGCTGCATATATGGCTAATGCTACACGTGAGTTTACTGTTTGTTCTGTTGATTTAGGAATTAAACCAGCTGTAGCTTCAGCAATTTCTAAGTACCATCTAACTGAAATCGGAAGAACAGCAATGAATGCTGCAATGGATATTCATGGCGGCAGAGGCATAATTATGGGGCCTAATAATTATTTAGCCTTAAGTTATCAAGCAGTTCCAGTAGGGATTACCGTTGAGGGTGCAAATATTATGACAAGAAATCTTTTGATTTTTGGTCAAGGAATGATGCAATGTCATCCATTTTTAAGAAATATCTATGAATCATTAATGGATGATGGAAGTTTCCGTAATTTTGATAAATCGGTGTTTGGCTTTATTGGTTCTTTTGGTCAAAATAAAATTAGAGCTATATTTCATGCTTTTACTTGTGGCTTTTTTGCTAACGGTTATTCCTCTTCAAAATTTAATGTATATTATAAGAGAATTACTCGTCTGTCATCAGCATTAGCGTTTTTAACTGATGCAAGCATTGTTTTAGTAGGTTCACAACTTAAGCGTAAAGAGCGATTATCAGCAAGATTAGGTGATGCTATGAGCTATTTATATATGGCCTGTTCAACTTTAAAATATTTCAAAGATAATAATGAGCGCCTAAGTGATGAAATATTTGTTCAATGGTCTTTAGAGCAGGCTTTGTTTAATGCTCAAAATGCTTTAGATGATGTTATTGCGAATTTTGAAAATAAATTTGTTAGTAAATTATTAAAGCTCTCTGTATTTCCATATGGTTTGCCGTATAAAAAACCAAATGATAATTTAGAAGCTAAAATAAGTAATAGTTTATTAAATAATTGTGAAACTAGAAATGTATTTAAATCTATGTGCTATGTTCCTGAGCGTTTTGATGATCTAATCGGAAGAATGGAGTTAACTTTTAAAGCGGTAATTAATTCACAAGATATTAAAGCTAAGATTATTAAGGCAATTCGCGCGAAGCAGTTAGCAAAAGGTAAGTTGATGGATATGGCCGTTGATGCTAAGAATATTGGAATTATTTCTGAAGATGAACTTAAGCTGCTTAATGAAACTGCTGATATGGTTAATCAAGTAATTCAAGTGGATGAATTTGGACCATACGAGTTAGGTCCTAAGAATGCTCATCCAGATTGGAAAAAAACAGCTTAAGTTGGCTGTATGACTAATGTTTTAAGCTTAATCGAGGATGATGCAGCTGTAATTGAAAGATTACATAGTCTTAATCTTAAAACTTATTGGGATGTTTTATTACACATCCCAATAAGATATGAAGATTGTACAACAATTTCTTCTATTTCTGAAAGTTTGCCTGAGACTAAAGTTGTTGTCCAAGGGATTATTCAACAAGTTCATCAAATTAAATATAAAACTAAGCAATTACAGGTTGTAATTAATGATGGAACATCTAACTTAGTTCTTATTTTTTTTCATTTTTACCCTAATTATGTAACGCAATACAAAATTGGAAAAACTATTCGAGTTTATGGTGAAATCAAGCTTGATTTTCATGGAAACAAATCAATTATTCATCCTAAAGCATTAAGTGAAAGCAAGCCTTTACCACAAACACTTACTCCAATATATTCTTCAGTTACAGGCCTTACGCAAAAAAAAATTATGAGTCTAGTAGATCAAGCGTTAAACTATCTGCTGCAGGTTGATTTAATTCCTGATACATATGTGCCTGACTTACCTAGATTGTCTGAGGCAATTACTTTGTTACATAAGATGCAAGCCAAATTTAATAGCTCGACTATCATTAATAAAGCAATTGCACGTTTAAAATTAGAAGAGTTACTAGCACAGCAATTTATTTTATACAATAAATACCTTGAAAAGGTAAGTCGAACCTCAACAATTTTGAAGCCTAAAGCTACATTAACCAGAAAGCTTCTTGATGGATTACCATATAAACTTACCAAATCTCAGACGCAAGTGTTGGCTGAAATTTATGCAGATATTGCCAAACCAACACAAATGATACGCTTGCTTCAAGGTGATGTTGGTTCAGGTAAAACAATTGTTGCCACCTTAGCTATGTTAGTTGCTGTTGAAAATAATTTTCAAGCTTGTATTATTGCACCTACTGAAATTTTAGCTGAACAACATTATTTGAAAACAAAAAATTTATTAATTAATCTTAATTTAAATGTTGTATGGTTAGCTGGAAGTTTAAATTCGAAGGAAAGAAGTGCTGCATATTCAAGTATTGCCTCAGGAGCTGCAAATATAATCATTGGTACCCATGCGGTTTTTCAGAAAAATGTTGAATTTAATAATCTTGCATTAGTGGTGATTGACGAGCAGCATCGATTTGGAGTCGAACAACGCTTACAATTACAACTCAAAGGTATTAATCCGCATCAACTAATGATGTCAGCAACGCCAATTCCACGAACATTAGCTATGAGTTATTTTTCTAATTTAGATATTTCAACAATTAATGAACTGCCTATTGGTCGTGTGCCAATTAAAACTTTATTAGTCAATAATAATAGGCGTCATGAAGTAATTAACTTTATAGATTCTCACTGTACCAGTGGTGGTCAAGCGTACTGGGTGTGTCCATTAATTGAAGAATCTGAAAAATTAAATTTGGAAAATGTGCAAAATGTGTATGAGGAAATGTGTTTAAAATTACCTAGGATTAAAGTTGCATTAATCCATGGAAAGATTAAAGCCGCGGAAAAGTCTAAAATTATGGATGATTTTCGTGATCAGCAGATTAAATTATTAATTGCTACAACAGTAATTGAGGTTGGAGTTGACGTACCAAATGCCAGCGTAATGATTATTGAACATAGTGAAAGAATGGGGTTGTCACAATTGCATCAATTGCGTGGTAGGGTTGGGCGAGGAAATATTCAAAGTCAATGTGTCTTACTTTATCAAAGTCCAGTAAGTGAAATCGCACAAAAAAGACTTAAGGTAATTTATGAAAATTCTGATGGTTTTGCCATTGCTGATAATGATTTACTATTGCGTGGACCTGGAGAAATTCTTGGTTATAAACAAAGTGGGTTACCTAATCTTAAATTTGCCAATTTAGAACAAGATTTAGATTTACTAAAAAAGGCAAAAGAACTAGTTAAAATAATTGCTACAGAGCAATCTAGTATTCCTCAACTACATATTAATTTATGGCATCACAATCAAGATAAGTATTTGAGTGTATAAATTGATTGGACATATTGCAATTTTGCAATTTAATATTTATTGAATAAAATCTAAAAATTTAGACAGATATATTCATGGTATAATAATTAATTAATATTTGTATTCTTAGAGGAGTTTTTCATGGAACATAAATTACCGGTACTTCCGTATCAACTGGATCAATTGGCACCATATTTATCTAAAGAAACATTAGAATTTCATTATGGCAAGCATCATCAAACCTATATAACTAATCTTAATAATTTAATCAAGGGGACTGAGTTTGAAAATCTTAGTTTAGAAGAAATTATTAAAAAATCAAATGGAGGCGTATTTAATAATGCCGCCCAAATTTGGAATCATACATTCTACTGGCATTGCTTAACACCTAATAGTGCTCAAGCTCCATCAGGTAAACTTTTAGAAGCAATCAATAAAAAATGGGGTTCTTTTGAAGAGTTTAAAAAAGCATTTAACCAAACATGCATAACTACTTTTGGTTCAGGATGGGGTTGGTTGGTTAAAAATGCTTCTGGTGAATTGGAATTAGTGTCTACATCTAATGCAGCCACACCATTAACCACAGCCAATATTCCACTGTTAACTTGTGATGTTTGGGAACATGCGTATTACATTGATTATCGTAATAGTCGTCCAAATTATTTAGATGCGTTTTGGAAAATTGTGAATTGGGATTTTGTTGCTAAAAATTTTGCATAAATATTAGTAGCTGCAATACGCATAATATATTATAAAAATTCTTAAAATTATCTTATAGCCTAAGTTTCAAAAAATATCAATTTGATGGAATTTAGGCTATCTCATATGTTCTAAACTATAATTTATGAGTATTAAAGTTGTTAATGTTTAGCTCAATAG
>JAPJMP010000025.1 GCA_026461645.1 Burkholderiales bacterium | reverse complement strand
ATAAATCAAATATTTTTACTAAAAAATCAGGGTAGGGATATCAATAGCAGCATATTTGGTGCTAATATTGATTATTATCCAATTAAAACTGGAGTTAACAATCCAAGTTTAATCCTTCCAACAGTTAAACAAATTGAAGAACATTTACATGCGTTGCAAATTAATCCAAAGGTTTATAGTGACGATGTACAATTAGTAATAATAAATGGCAATACGGCTAAAGAAAAAGAAAATAACTTATTAAAAAATTTAACCTTTGAAATTCTTTCCTTACTCAAAGTAGATCCAAGTTTAATTGGTAAAATTGCGATATTAGTTGCTAGAAATAGTGAAGGCAAGAAAATAATTAATTATTTACGTAAATATGGAATAAAGGCCGCGGATTTAAAATTAACTAGTATTTACGCTACTACTACGGCAAATGATTTGTATATATTCTTAAAATCTTTAAATAATTTAACCAATAGAAACTTATTTATACAAGCTATAACCTGCAAACTATTTAATATTCCACTTGCAGATATAATCAATAATAGTGATGTTAATCCAACAATACAGAGATTACAAGAAGATTTTTTTAACTATTATGAAATCTGGCAAAAAAATGGTATTGTGTCATTAATCTATGCGGTTATTAAAAATTTGCAACAGCGGAATTTACATGGCACCAGCTATTACTTTAATAATCGCGAATTAGCTAATTTAATTCAATTGTCTGAATTACTTAGCCAAAATACCTCAAGTAATATTGCAGATTTTTTATTATGGTTTAAACAAAAAATTGATAATGCTTTAGATAATTTAGCAGTTGAACAAACGCTGGATAATGAAATGGTATTAAGATTAGATAATGATGATGAACAAATTACGGTAACTACTCAACATAAGGCTAAAGGTTTAGAATATGAAATATTATTTTGTCCTTATTTTAAATCAATTGCTAAAAAACGTACTAAAGCCAAGGTTGAATTTGGTAGTTATATTGTTGATAATGCGCGAATTTCGAGTATTATTAATGAAAATAATCGCATGATATATTTTGAAGAGGAAGATTTTGAAACTAGCCGGCTCAATTATGTGGCACTAACGCGGGCTAAATCTAGACTATATATTTATTTAAAACAACCTAAATATAGCGCAAAAGGTTTAAAATATTCAGATAGTAGTAAGACTGATAAAATTGTCGAATTATTTGGCTATAATAAAAATGATACCACCTATACTGGTCATCCTCTGTTTAACTACCATGAATTTTTTACATTGCAGCCAATGCTGGCAGTTAAGCAGCCACAATTAATGCCGTCTTTAATTGCTTACCAACGAGAGCAATTAAAATTGCAAGATTTATCTAAATTAAAATTTATTAGTAGGAGTAAGGAAACTAAATTAAATACCCTTTTGACAGTTAATGCAAACTTTAATTATAAACCTGCATTTATAAAACAAAGTTACTCATCACTAACTTATAAACCATATTCATTTGCAGATCATTTTAGTGACAATGAAGATGCAATTATTACTTCAGTAGTTAAATATAAGTATTCAATTCTAAGTGATAGTAATATTTATGGCGCACAATTTGGAGTATTGTTTCATGAGTTATGTGAATGTTATCCGCTTAATCAAGAAAAACTTGAAAATATTTTGGCAAAAAGTAATATTATAAATTTAACGGATAAACATAAAAAAGAATTAACTGAAATGATTGAATTAAGCTTTAGTTATCCTATTGTAGAAAATATTTGTTTAAAAGATTTAAAACAGTATATACATGAATTAGAGTTTAATCTAACCATCACAAATGAGACGATATTTAAACAACAGTTTTATACAATTATCAAGAATTATTTTGGGCAAGAGCACAAATTTACTCATGCGGTTCAAACCTTAGATAAAATTGCGCCAGGATTTTTAGTTGGATTCATTGATTTAATGTTTGAATATAATGGTAAATATTGGGTTTTAGATTATAAAACTAATAAACTAAATGACTATAGTGCGCCAAGTACTATAAACGATACCAATAATTCAATAATCAACTCAATGGCGGAACATCACTATTATATTCAATATATTATATATTTAGTTGCACTTAAAAGATATCTTGAATTTCGTTTAGATTTAAGTGATGCCTCTAATTTGATTGGTGGTGCTATTTATTTCTATGTTAGAGCAGTTTTTACAGATAATCCAAGTAGTGGTGATGGAATTTTTATTGATGAACAATGTAGTGAATTAATTAAACAAATTGATCATATTTTAAAGTAATACAGTGAGATGTTATTGTGCTGAAAAAAGATATATTAAGTTTAAATGTTTTGCCGTTAGCACGGGAATTAGTTGCAGCGGTTAGTACTTCTAAACTAGAACAAGAAATACAATGCTTAGAGCTTGTAATTAGTAAACTTTTATATGATTTAATTGATGGTCATAGCTGTAGTTTAATTAGTGATATTAGTGATAATAAGATTCAGCTGCTGGAGTTTTTAATTACAACCAATATTGCTGCAAATTATAATTGTGCAGCAACTATTCCCGCAAAAGCCGTTGTGATTTTGCCACAAGACAATTTAATATACATTAATAGATATTTACATTATGAATTAAATATAGTTAAACAACTAAAGCTTTTATTTAAATCATATACGCTATCTCAACAAAATAATGATGCGCTTGAGCAATTAAAACAATTTTCTCAACAATTTGATTTACCTAATATTGATCAATTAAATGCGATACATACAACCAGTCAAAATCGCTTAAGTTTTATCACAGGAGGTCCTGGTACCGGTAAAACTACAACAGTAATTTTACTTCTATGGCTGTTTTATAAGGTTTATGGTGAAAATTGCCAAATTAGAATTTGTGCACCAACGGGACGTGCTGCTACTAGAGTTAAGGAATCATTGCAAAGTAGTATTAACTTTTTTACTAGTATGAATATTCCAATAAATTCGACTAAAATTAATCAATTTATTCAAGATGGAGGAAACTTCTCAACTATCCATAAATTGTTAGGAGCAATTAAAAACAACATTTATTTTAAACATAATAAAACTAAGCAGTTGGATATTGATGTGTTGATTGTTGATGAATCATCAATGATTGGGTTGCCTTTGTTTAGTAAGTTAGTAGAAGCTATTAATTGTAATACGATTAAACATGTAATATTTTTGGGTGATAAAAACCAACTGTCTTCAGTTGAAGAAGGCTTTGTTTTTGCAACTATGATTAATATTTTAAGAATGAATGTTTATAGCCAAAATAATAATATTTCAGAACTAACTATTAGTAAAAGAAATTCAGGTGACATTGGGGTATTTGCTAAAGCAATTTTACAATCAGATGTCAAGACAATGATAGATTCTTTAACCAAAGTTAATGATATAAAATTATTAAGACCCAATCTAAAAGATTATTTAAGTTATATGTTTGAACAATCTACATCATTTATCAATTATATAAATTATATTGTTTCAACTAATTCCAATACTAAGGAAGCTATTATTGATGAAGTGTTTTCATTATTTTCTAAACAAATAACTTTATGCTTAACTAATATTGGACCACTTGGTTGTGATAGTTTAAATCAGTATATTGATAAATTAGTTAAACAAAAAATTAATTGTGTAAATAAATGGTATACTGGTCGACCAATTATTATTTTAGAAAATGATTATACGCTAGGATTATTTAATGGTGATATTGGCATTTGCATTATTAAAGATGATAAGGTAATTATTATATTTAGTGATGGTAAGGAATTTATTCCAGAAATATTACCCAGGTTTAATCTTGCTTATGCACTAACCATACATAAATCACAAGGCTCTGAGTATGAAAATGTTAATGTTTTACTATATAGCATAAATACTAATAATGAAATGTGTAGTCGTGAATTGCTCTATACTGCTGTTACTAGGGCTAAAAAATCAGTAACTATTTTTGCTGATCAATCAGTTGTACTTGAAGCCTCAAAAAACATTACCAAACGCAATACCGGTTTACTTGAAAATTGGCGTGCTTTATAATTGATTAAATATATTATGCGAATGAGTATAACTAATGTTGAAATATATACTTCTGATACTAATGCTTAATTTTTCAAATGGTTTTGCCGCCTCATCAATTAATGCAATTGACCAAACAGATTTAATAATTGATACTGATATGGGTATTGATGATTCGATGGCTATTACTTACATTTTGCTACATAAAAGCATACATATTCCTTTTATATCTATTGTTGCAGATAGTAATTCAAGCTGTAAATATGCCACTGAAAATTTAGCCCGAATTATTAATACATTTGCTAATTATTCAATTCCAATTGCATGTGGACCATCTAAACCTTTAGTTGGTAACAATAGTTTTCCTAAATCGATAATTGATGATATGGATAAGCATGCTGGATATAATTTACCCTATGTAAAAGTACAGATTAAATATGATGCCGTAGAGCAGTTATATCGTACTTTAATTAATGAATCAAGACCAGTTAATATTTTATCGCTTGCACCACAAACTAATTTAGCACTTTTATTTGATACACATTCAGATGTTATTAAAAAAGTTAAGCATATTTATAGTATGGGGGGAGCGCTAAAGGTTTTGGGCAATATCAATGCTTTTGATTCACGAGGAATATATAAATATTCTGAATGGAATATTTATATTGATCCAGTAGCTTACAAGGATGTATTAAAAACTCTTATTCCAATAACAATTATTCCTTTAGATATAACACGTTTGGCAATATTTGATACTAAAATATATAATAAATTGGGTCAACACTTGAATATTCCTGCAAGTAAGTTTGTTTATGGCATTTTAAATGTTGAATATAAATTTTTAATCAGCAAAAAATGGGAGTTTTGGGATCCTATGGCTGCTGTAATTATGTTGCATCCAGAACTTGCTAATTGTCAAACAGATAAAATTAACATTATTTCCAATTCAAATAGTCATGATAATGGAAGAATGATATATGATAGAAAAAATGGATATCCGTCCATCATTTGTTATAGCTTAACAAGCAAGGAAGATTTTGAAAATGAGTTTACTTCAGTCATAACCCATTAATTTTAACTTGATATAAGATTACATCTACTATTGACAAAAATTAATTATTTTGTTATATTATTGAATTCAATTTGAGGGGGTCAAATATGAAGTCAAATGCCATTATGCGTATAATTATAATTTTATTGGGAATAATAAATTTTATATTTATTAGTTTAGGCATAACTGCGTGTAATAATAAGAACAGTAATAATAAAAGTAGTTACGACGATGGGATCGAGGATAGCATCCCACAGCTTTGACACCAACTGTATATTACCAAAATCTATTCCATCCATCCCCACTGTCTCAAGAAAGAAAACTGTTGAATAAGTTGCAATCACACTATCAAAAGCTGCAACTGACGACACACCTATTGCCATCACCATCT
>JAPJMP010000242.1 GCA_026461645.1 Burkholderiales bacterium | reverse complement strand
TAATTTAATAGTGTAAAACAATGAAAAATAAAAAGCAAGCAATAAGAAACTTAAGAACTTCACTTAAACAACGACATCTTTCAATGATGTCAATTGGTGGTGTAATTGGTGCTGGTTATTTTCTTGGTGTTGGTCAGGCAGTAATAATGGCTGGTCCTGCAGTTATTCTATCGTATCTATTTGGTGGAATTGTTACTATGCTAGTAATGATATTACTCGCAGAAATGTCAGTTGCTATGCCTTTAGCTGGATCTTTTCATTTATATGCAGAAATAAGTTTTGGGAAATTGGTTGGCTTTATTACTGGGTGGACTTACTGGTTAGCCTTTTTAATTGGGCCAGCTTCAGAGACTATAGCAGCAGGCACTTTCTTACATTTATGGTTTCCTTCAATTTCAGTTGGCTATTTTTGCTTAATTGTTGCCACATTATTATCCCTAATTAATATTATTGGAGCTAAATTTTTTGGTGAAGTGGAATTTTGGTTAAGCCTTATCAAAGTGATAGCCTTGCTCATATTTATTGGTAGTGGTATATATACATTAGGGTTTCACCTTAACCCCAATATTTCATTTAAAAACTACACTATTCATGGTGGTTTTTTACCCTATGGATACAGTGGTGTACTTTCAGCTATGATGATAGTATTTTTTTCCTATGGTGGAACAGAATCAATCGCAACAGCAGCGGAAGAATGTGTTAATCCTAGAAAAATAATTCCCCGGGCATTAATTGGCACTGTGTTACGTATTTTTCTATTATTTATTTTATCAATTATAGTTCTTTTAGCTGTATTACCCTGGAATAATGATAGCATTCATGCCAGTCCCTACGTTGTGGCTTTTGGTATATTAAATGGTAATGTCGCAGCAAATATTATGAATTTTGTGGTATTGACTGCTGCACTATCCTGTATAGATACAGGAATATTTGCTACTTCTCGCATGCTATTATCCTTAGCTCAACAAAACTATTTTCCTAAAATATTTTCCTATATTAATCCTAAAACACAAACACCAATTGTTGCAATTTTACTCAGTTGCATTATGCTATATGTCGGCGTCATTTTATCTTTCCTTACTCCGAATGCTTTCACAATACTCGGAAGCTTATCTGGGTTTGGTTTTTTATTTACGTGGTTAATTATTGCCTTAAGTCAACCACGCTTTAGAAAATATATTTTACAAACCCAACCGCAGAGTTTAACCTTCAAAGTTAAACTTACACCTTATATTCAATATCTTACAGTTGCATTAATGCTCGCTATTTTATGCGGTCAATTCTTTGTTACCAATGGCTGGATTACAATAACTAGTGGTATTATTTGGATATTAATTGCCAGTATATATTATTTGATTAGAGTAAAACATTTCATGATTAGAAAGGATTAGTATGAGTATCCAAAATTGGTTAAATGATTTTAATAGCGCTCTGTTAAGCAAAAATCTTGAGTCAGTAACCGCTCTATTTAATGATGACTGCTATTGGCGCGATTTACTATGTTTCACATGGAACATTAAAACACTTGAGGGTAAAAAAGAAATTCATGCTATGCTGCAGTGCTGCCTAAATAATACTCAACCTAGTAATTGGCAGCTAAACAAAATAATAAGCGAAGAAGAGAATAAGATTGAAGCAATTATTTCCTTTGAGACGGCTAAAACTATAGGAACCGGTTACCTTCGTTTAATTAATGACAAATGCTACACTTTACTTACTGCTGCACAAGATTTGAAAGGGTTTGTTGAGCAAAACTGGTATAATTCCCCAGTTGTTCACAAGTTTACATTTACTCCCAATCGCCCTAGTTATTCTAGTCTACGTAAAAAAGAAATAGAAGAGCTAGGTTTCACCAAACAGCCGTATTGCTTAATTATTGGTGGAGGACAATCTGGAATCACATTGGGTGCCAGATTAAAACAATTAAATGTACCAACAATAATAATTGATAAAAATTTTAGAGCTGGTGATGCCTGGCGTAATCGTTATGATAGTTTACATTTACATGATCCTGTATGGGCTGATCACTACCCGTATATACCGTTTCCTGAAAATTGGCCACCTTTTCCTCCAAAAGACAAGATTGCAGATTGGCTAGAAGCTTACACGAAAATTATGGCATTAAATTATTGGACCTCAACTGAGTGTGTTAAAGCCGAATATAATGAAAATTTACAGCAATGGGAAGTACTAATAAATAAAAATGGCACTTTGCATAAATTATATCCACAGCAACTAGTTATTGCAAATGGATTATATGGTAAACCTAAATTACCTAACATTAGTGGTAGTGAACAATTTGCTGGCACTATATTACATTCAAGTGAATATAAAAATGGCAGTGCCTTTAGCAATAAAAATTGCATCGTTTTAGGTAGTAATACCTCAGCACACGATATTTGTTTTGATTTATGTGAACAAGGCGCAGCAAGTATTACAATGATTCAGCGCTCATCGACAACAGTAATGGAACTCAATAGTTTAATGAACAGTTTTACTTATTCCTTATATTCACCAGCAGCATTAAAACAAGGAATTTCAACTGAATTGGCAGATTTGCAATTAATCGCTACGCCATATAAATTGATAGTCGATAGCAGCATTAAAAAAACTAATGCTATCATTGAACAAGATAAAGAGTTTTACACAAATTTAGCTGCAACAGGTTTTATGCTAGATTTTGGACATGATAACTCCGGTTGCATAATTAAATATCTGCGCGATGGTGTTGGCTATTATTATAATACCGGCGCCAGTGATTTAATCATTAACAGCACAATTAAAATCCAAAGTAATTGTGAAATTAAGCAAATTACTAAGAATTCTGTAGTCCTGACCAATGGTAAGAAATTGCCTGCGGACGTTATAATTTATGCTACAGGCTTTGAAAATATGTCGCAATTAGTGGTTGACCTAATCTCTTCAACTGTTGCTAATAAAATTGGCCTCAGTTGGGGCTTAGGTAGCGGCACAACTCGCGACCCTGGACCATGGGAAGGAGAATTAAGAAATATGTGGAAGCCAACCAAACAACAAGGGTTATGGATCAATGGTGCTAGTTTACAGTTCACGCGCATTTACTCTAAATATTTGGCATTACAAATAAAAGCACGCTATGAAAATTTAATAAATGAAAGTTTGGTTTATTTCTAAATTTTCTTCCATTTAGTGCCACTAGCAGTATCTTCTAAAACAATATTTTGTTCCAATAATTTTTTTCGAATTTCATCGGCTAAACTATAATTTTTATTGATTTTAGCCGTTGCTCTTTGCTCAATTAACTTATTAATTTCTTCTTCTGCAATCGCAAGCTCTCTTTTAAAATGCTGCTGCGGATCATTACTTAATAAACCAAACACATTAGCCAACTTAACCAGCTGATTAGCCAAAAAGATATCTTTTAAACTGTTTACTTTGTTACACATCTCAAATAAATAAGATAGTGCCAAAGAAGTATTAAAATCATCTTCCATTGCCAGTTTAATTTTTTGAGCATAGGTTTCATTCCAATCAATAGGCTCTGCAGTGGCATTTAGTGAAACATTATTGATACAATTATATAAACGGTCTAGGCCATTCTTTGCTTCATTTAAATTTTGTTGATTAAAATTTAGCGGGCTGCGGTAGTGCGTTTTTAGCATAAAGAAACGAATTGTTTCTCCAGAATATGTTTTAAGAACATCCCTTAATGTAAAAAAATTTCCTAACGATTTTGACATTTTTTCATCATTAATATTTAAAAATCCATTATGCATCCAATAACGAGCAAATTTACAATCATTACAAGCTTCGCTTTGAGCAATTTCATTTTCATGATGCGGAAATTGCAAATCTTCTCCACCACCATGAATATCAAATGTACTTCCTAGTATATCTTGTGACATAGCTGAACACTCAATATGCCACCCTGGTCTACCTTTGCCAAAAGGAGAATCCCAATAGGGCTCATTTTCTTTTGCCATTTTCCATAAAACAAAATCTAAAGGATCTCTTTTATTATTGTCAACTTCAACTCTTTCGCCAGGCATAAGTAAATCTAAACTTTTACCTGAGAGCTTACCGTAACTGGCAAACTTTCTTACGGCATAAAATATGTCACCATTTGCAGCAACATAAGCGAAACCTTTATCTATCAAAGTTTGAATAATATCTAACATTTGCGGAATGTATTCCGTTGCTTTGGGTTGAATATCTGGTGGTAATACACCTAAAGCTGCAAAATCTTCGTGCATATATTGGATAAATCTTGAAGTTAGTAATGTAATTGATTCATTATTTTCATAAGCACGATTAATTATCTTATCATCAATATCTGTTATATTTTCAACAAATGTTACTTTATAATTACTAGCCATGAACCAGCGTCTTATCATATCAAATACTATAGCTTTACGCGCATGACCTAAATGACAATAATCGTAAACAGTTTGGCCGCATACATACATTTTAATCTCATTTGGGTCTATTGGAATAAACTCTTCTTTTTTACGTGTTATGGAATTATATATTTTCATTTTTTCTCTTCTATTAATTGATTTTAGTTAAAACTGCATAATAAAAACCATCACCATATTCATCTGGCAGGAACATATATTCCTTTTCTAGGAGCATATTAGTATTATTATCTAATAGATATTTTATATTATTACTATTTTCATTATTAAAAATTGAACAGGTAATATATATTAATTTGCCACCAGGTAGTAAAGTAGTCCATAAATTTTTAATTATTTTTCGTTGTTGTAAAACAATATTCTCTAAATGCTGTGGTGAAAGGTTTAACTTAATATCTGGATTAGTTTTAATTGTTCCTGTTGCTGAACATGGCACATCGGCAATAATTACATTAAAAGGTCTTTTGTCCCACCAATCTAAATTTTCCATGTCAGCAACTATAACCTTGGCTTTTAGTTCTAAACGTTTTAAATTTTCTTCTACTTTAATTAATCTTTTTACTTCTTTATCAGCTGCTAATACTTCTATTTTATTATAATT
>JAPJMP010000241.1 GCA_026461645.1 Burkholderiales bacterium | reverse complement strand
GTATAATAAATAATTATTATCAATAAAGTTTTATCGCATGAATCAAGAAATTTATATTATAGGTGGTGGACCTGTTGGGTTATTAATGGCGATTATATTAGCCAAAAAAAATTTTGCCGTAACCATAATTGATCCTAATTATTCTAAAATAAATGATGGAAGGGTTCTTGCAATTTCTTACGCCAGTATATGTATGCTAGATAATTTAGGATTATGGCCACAACAATTAGCAACTAAAATATCACAAGTTCATATTTCACATAGCGGTTTAGGTGTTAGTCAGATTAAAGCTGGTGATCTTAATTTAGCTTGTTTGGGATATACTATAAAGTATGCAGATTTATTCCAATATTTAAGTTCTTATGCAAAAGATTTATCGCAAATAAAATATATTCAAGCGAGTGTAAATCAAATAGACAGTACTCAAGAATATTGTTGTATTAAATATCAATTAGATAATGCTGAAAAACAAATTTTAGCCACTAATGTTATTGTAGCAGATGGTGGAAATTGCTTGATTGATGGCATAAAATATCGCGAACATGATTATCAACAAACTGCTATCGTTGCAACTCTTAAGGTTGATCAATTAATTCCCAATAGTGCATTTGAGAGATTTGCTAAAACTGGTCCAGTAGTGCTTTTACCATATGGGGATAACTATGTAATGGTGGCTTCAGTATCACAACAGTTAGCGCACCAATATCAGCAGAATGCTAATTTAGTGCATGATATACTTGGCTCATCATTTTTAAAAAGATTTGGTAAAGTTCAAATTCAAGATAATGTCTATTCTTATCCATTAAAATTGAAATTTGCTACTCCAAAAGTAAAAAAACACGTTATTTTAATTGGTAATGCGGCACAAACTGTTCATCCTATTTCAGCCCAAGGCATGAATTTAGCTATTCGAGATGTCATGGAGCTAAGTGAAATGATTGATAGCAATATAGAGGATTATGCAAAGAAGAGAAATATAGATGCTAAATTTGTGTTAAATTTGACGCATTTCTTAGCAAAATTTAACGAAAATAATAATTTTGCTTCAAATACTTTAAAAACCATAGGAATTACCTCAATATCAAATTTAAAATTTATTCAAAACTTTATTGCTAAAAGTTTAATTTTTGGATACCATTAAATGGAAAAACAAAATGTTATTGATGTCGTTATTATTGGAGGTGGGTTAGTTGGTGCTACATTTGCCATTGATTTAGCTCAAAAAAATCCTAAACTTAATATTGTAATTATTGAAAAAAAATCAATTGAAGCAAATAGCATTGATGCAAATAGAGTATATGCAATTTCGCCACAAAATGTTAATTATTTATCTGAATTACATATTTGGCCAGAAGCATTAGCTGGGACTATAAATTACATGGATGTTTATGGTGATGGTAATGGAAATATTAAGCTTGATGCTCAAACAGCAAATACATTATTTTTAGCTAAAACTATTGCGGCAAAGGATTTATATGCGAATATATTAGCTAAATTATCGCAGCTTATGAATGTAAAACAAGTGTATGATAATTTATCAGATATGGTTTTTCATAAAAATAACATTGAGTTAATCGGTAATCATAGATATTTCTGCTCCTTGGTTGTAGGTTCAGATGGCGCAAACTCATGGGTGAGAACTAAGGCCGATATTAAATTTGAAAGTAAAGATTATCATCAATATGGAGTTGTTGCAAATTTTACGAGTCAATTTAAGCATAAGAATACTGCATACCAATGGTTTAATCAAGGTGAGGTTTTAGCATTATTGCCATTAAAAAATGATCAAATTTCTATCGTTTATTCTTGTTATAATTATGAGCATATATTAAAATTAAACGCCACAGAATTTGAAAATTTAATTGAACAAAAGTTATCACTTAAATTAGGAAAATTAAAATTGTCATCAAAAGTAGATGCTTTTCCTTTGAAGATGAATACAGCTAATAAAATTTATGCCAACCGCATTCTTCTATTGGGAGATGCCGCGCATACTATTCATCCTTTAGCAGGTCAGGGAGTTAACATTGGCTTTAGTGATGCTCAACATTTGGTAAAAGTTCTAGCTAAATGTAAAAATTATCAATTAGCGGATAAAGCAATTTTAATCGCTTATAATAATAATAGAATTCCGCGAATAAAAAATATGCAGTTAATTTGTAATTCACTGTATGAATTATTTGCGACTAAAAATCAAATTGCAATAGCCGCAAGAAATTTAGGTTTAAATTTTGTAAATTCAAACAAGATTTTAAAAAAAATAATTATTAATAAAACGACGAATGAATAATTTTAATTAGGGAGATATATATGCAAAAACATAAAATAGCTATGCTGATAGCAGTTTCAAGTTTAATCACTTTTGGCTGGGGGCAAAGTATTACTTATACTGATTATGGAGTTATTCCAGAAAATAATCAACCGGTAAAAAAATTTCATTTGGTTAATGACAAGGGGATGGAAGTAGATATTATTAATTATCGAGCAATTATAACTAATTTAATTGTTCCAGGTCAAAATAATAAAAAATATGATGTGGTATTTGGTTATGCTAATTTGGCTGATTATTTACATGATGATAAGGTATATATAGGAGCATCTTTAGGACATTTTGCTGGACGTATTAAGGATGCAAAGTTTAGTTTAGACGGTGCTGACTATAATTTAATTAAAAATGATAATGGCAATGATTTGCATAGTGGTGGAAGGGTTGGATTTAATAATGCAGTTTGGAGTCCCAAAATAATTAGCACCAAAAATTATGTTGCTCTAAAGTTATCTTTGGTTAGTCCTGATATGGATCAAGGATTTCCTGGGCAATTAATGACAACGCTAACATATAAATTAATGAAAAATCAGAATCGCTTGATTATGAGTTATCATGCAACCAGTACTAAAGATACTGTAATCAACCTATCTAATCACTCCTATTATAATTTAGCTGGAGAAGGAAGTGATACTATTTTAAATCAAGAAATTCAGATAAATGCTGACAAATATTTGGTAACAGATCAACATTTAATCCCAACAGGTGAAACACATTCTGTGCTAAACACCCCTTTTGATTTAAGAAAGTTAACTTTAATTGGTAAAAACATTAATGAAGACAATGCGCAACTTAAAAGTGGCAATGGATACGATATAACTTATATTTTAAATCAACAACGTCACAAACAAATGACAGAAGCTGTAACAGTATATTCGCCACAATCTGGAATTACAATGAAGATGATAACCGATGAGCCAGCATTGCAGTTTTATAGTGGAAACTCATTAAATAAAGTTAAAGGTAAAAATAATCATACTTACCAGTATAGAAGTGGCATAGTGTTAGAAGCTGAACATTACCCTGACTCGCCTAATCATGCAAATTTTCCATCTACTGAATTAAAAAAAGGAAAAGTATATACGCAAACAACAATTCTTGAGTTTAGTAATTAAATTTAGTATTGTATTTACAATACTTTTCTCAAGATAAATTATCTAAGGGCTGAATTATGTATTTAGTCCTTTAAATTATTTGGTTTAAATTTTCAGCTAATTTATATAATTATGTTATAAGGTTTTAGTCAAATGTCAAAGATAAATAATCCTATTTTCATAGGGGTTTACGACACGCTCTCATCATTATTGGTTACACAAAAGCATTCGAATATTTTTTTAAGTGGTTTATCTTATACGGCAAGCCGTTATGGTTTGCCTGACATTGGCTTTTTAACTTGGCAAGATGTGGTTGGGCAAGCTGAGTTGATAATGACATGTTGTCCTGGTTGTAATCTTTTAGTTGATTTAGATGATGGTTTCGGTGGTACTGAAATAGCATCATTTGTTGCTAAAAAGTTAGAAAATATTGGTGTTTTTGGTATAGTGGTTGAAGATCAGAAACGGCCTAAGAAATGTGGGCATTTACCTGGTAAAAAAATCATTCCATTGGATGAGCATCTTGAGATTATAGAGGCTATAACTAAATCGACACAAAATTTATTTGTTGTTGCACGAACAGATGCTAATGATGAGAGTGAGGTTATAAGAAGAATAACTGCATATAATAAAACTGATGTAAATGCAATCTTAGTTGATGGAATAAGTTTCGACCAGTATTTAAAGTTAAAATCAATGGTATCAAAACCGTTAGTATACAATTTTGTTGTTGGTGGTAATAGTGAGAATTTGCAAGACACGGCAGACATAATTTTATGTAGTATGGGCTGTATATCGGCAGTTGGTGAGTCGATTAATAATATGATAGATGGTGTTTTAGCAAAAGATTATACAATATTAAATAATACAGAATTTAATTTAAATAAATTACGCAAATATACAGAAAGGCTCTTTAATTAGATTGGTTGAATTATGTCAGCAATAAGAGATAATAATATTTTTGCGATTTGGCAGAGGGAGTATTTAACAGGTAGTACATTAGATAAGCAGTTAAGTTATTGGGTACATAATTTAAGTGATATGGAGCAATTAAATTT
>JAPJMP010000240.1 GCA_026461645.1 Burkholderiales bacterium | reverse complement strand
GTTCAATGACTATCAAAATTTAAGACAAATAAACTAATAAATTATAATTTTAAGTGAGTGTTTCATTATTAAATTTTAAAGTCAATTGCAACTTATTAACTCGCTCTAATGTAGCACCCATTTGTTTGATAAAATTGCTTAATTGCCTTTGCGCTTGTGGCACAAAAAATTCAATAAAGTTAAAAGGCTGAATTACAATAACACCTCTTATTTTCTTATTAAAATAGATTGGGGCATAATATAAACTGTTTGCAGAAAAGGTGTCAGTATTTAAACCCGCACTTCGATTGTTGTTATACACCCAAGCGGCTATACTTGAATCATATAAATTAAGTGTAATTTCATTCATTTGCTCAAGTTGCTCATTATCATTAGGCAAAAGTAACATAAATTTAGCATTAAATATATTACGAAAATATTTTAATACAACTTTTGATACATCTTGATAGCTAATCGCATCAGCTAGTGCCAGACAATAATCAAAATATAATTGATTATTTAAGTTCAAAAATTTAAATTTAGCTACTAAAAACCTTAAATTTCCATTAATAACACTAAATGTCACACCCACAATAGTTAACAGTATACAACTTATAATATCTTGAGTGTAGGTAATCGCAAATGAAAAAAATGGTGGAGTTATAAAGAAATCAAACGAAAGTGTACCTATAATTGCCGCAATTACTGCCGAGCCTTTACCTCTTCCACTATTAGCAATAATCATGACTAATAAGTAAATCATCAAAATGTTGTCGCTAGCTAAATATGCACGTAAATAAAAACATACATAACCTAATGCGGTAAAAATAATTGCAAAATAAATAATTTTAGATAAAAGTTTAAAATAATGTATTTTCTGTTTTGGTTGAGGAAACGATCTTTGTTCAACATTTATTTCTTCTGAGATTAATATTAAGTTAACCCCTGGAATTAATTCACTTAATTTATCTGCTAGATTATTACTAATAATTCTGCGCCAAAAATTTGTTTTATATTGCCCAAGCATAATAGTATTAATATTATTTTCTTTAATACACATGGCTATTGCTGCTGCAGCATCTGTCCCTGCAGTATACAATGGAATTGCACCTAAGTTTTCGGCTAATTTAACTAAGTTTAATAAAGCGCGCTTTTCTTTTGTCGTAGCATTACGAAAAGATGGAGATTCAACATAAGAGATATACCATTGCATATTGCCCTTATCTATTACTTGCTTGGCTTGGCGAATAATTTTTTCGGTAGTGTTACCTAATTCAAGAATTAATAATAATTTATCATTGCTAGGCCATAATTCTTCTATTGATTCTGTATTTCTATATTGCAGGACTTGTTTATCAACCTTTTGTGCTGTTTTACGTAAGGATAATTCGCGTAAAACCGTTAAATTACCTTTACGGAAAAAATTATTTAACGCATGCTCAGCCCTTTCTTGAGCATACACTTTGCCATTTTTTAACCTATCAATTAATTCTTCTGGAGGTAAATCAATTAATACTACCTCATCAGCAATTTCAATGATTTTATCGGGGACAGTTTCAATGATTGGAATATTAGTAATTTGTTCAACTATATTATTTAAAGATTCAATATGTTGAATATTTACTGCAGTTAAAACACTAATGCCGGCATTAATTAACTCCAGTATATCCTGATATCTTTTGTTATTTCGTGAATTTAGTGCATTGCTATGAGCTAGTTCATCAACTATAATTATTTTAGGGTTACGTTTAATCGCTTCATCAAGATTAAACTCCTTTAGTACTGAACCTTTGTGCTCAATTAATTTAAGGGGAATATATTCAATATTCGGAGGGATAATACTTTCAACATCAACTCTGCCATGTGTTTCAATATAGCCTATTACAACATCCTCACCATGCGACATTAGTTGCGAAGCAAATCTTAACATTGCATAAGTTTTGCCAACTCCAGGTGCAGCGCCTAAAAATATTTTTAAATATCCTTTATTGGTCTGCTCTACATGGTTTTTAATTTGCTGTAATAATTTATCAGGATCTGGAGAAAAAATATCATCCATCTTTTTTCCTATATAAGTAATTTTTTAACGATTTTATCCTGCATAATATATTTATCAAAAATTTCACTTAAATCATTACTATCTAAATAATTGTACCATATTCCCTCTGGATACACAACGCAAGTTGGACCTTCAGAACAACGCCCCAGACATCCAGTTTTTGACACCCGAATTTTTTCTTCCCCCCAAAGGTCTCGCTCTTTAAGGTTTTTTTTAAAAAAAACTACGGCATCTTTCTCAGCCAAGACTCCACACCCACTACCATCTTCCTTTTTATTTTGACATACAAATATATGTTTTTTATAATACATACATAATCCCACAAAAATTAATTATAGACAAACTATTAACCACTATTGCTACTAATAAAATTTAATTTTTTATAATAACTTCTTAATCATGTCTCCGTACTCTTGATCAGCCGCATAAAATTGTTTTAACATTTTATCTTGAATAGTAACAGAAGCTTGCGCTAAACCACTAGCTATATTATTCACTAATTGTTGTTTTTGCCCCTGTGTCATTAAACGAAATAAATTACCAGCCTGACTAAAATTATCTTCATCTTGTGAATCATACGCTTTAATCCATGCATCACCTAAAATGGGTAAAGGTGGTTCTTGGCAACTAGAATCAGGTGAAGGATACCCACTTTGCTCATTTGGATAAAAATTGACATTATTTATTTGTTCTTTATTATTTAAATGATTAATTGCCATTGCCCCATCTCTTTGATAATTATTAACTGGGCAAATAGGACGATTTACATCTAATTGACTAAAATTAGTACCAATACGATAACGATGCGCATCAGGATAAGCTAATAATCTTGCTTGAAGCATTTTATCAGGCGAAACACCAACACCAGCAATTACATTACTAGGACTAAAAGCTGATTGTTCAACTTCCATAAAATAGTTTTCTACATTTTTATTTAATTCAATAACGCCAATATCAATTAATGGGAAATCTTTATAAGGCCATACTTTAGTTAAGTCAAAAGGATTAATATGATAGTTTTTTGCTTCATCCACTGTCATAATTTGTAATTTAACAGCCCAACTTGGAAATTCTTTTCTATCAATAGCATCAACTAAATCCTTTTGCGCGCCAAAGCTTGGTAATTTAGCAGCTTCTTCATTAGTTAAGGTTTTTATGCCTTGATTTGTTTTAAAATGCCATTTAACCCAATACCGTTGCTGCTTGTCATTATATAAACTTAAGGTATGTGAACTAAAGCCGTGCATATGTCGATAAGATGCTGGAATACCACGATCTGACATTAAAATCGTCATTTGATGAAATGATTGCGGAGAATTAGCCCAAAATTCATACATTCTGGCTGGATTAGGTACATTGGTCCGTGGATCTTTTTTTTGTGAATGTACAAAATCAGGAAATTTTATTGCATCTCGCAAGAAAAAAACTGGAGTATTATTGCCAACTATATCTAAATTCCCTTGATCAGTGTAAAATTTAATGGCAAAACCTCTTGGGTCTCTTGCATAATCATTTGAATCTTGTCCGCCACCAACTGTAGAAAACCTAACAAATAATTTAGTTTTTTGCCCAACATGACGCAAGAAATTTGCTTGTGAATATTGGGATAAATCTTTAGTTAAAGTAAATGTGCCATAAGCCCCTGTACCACGCGCATGAACAACTCTTTCTGGAATTCTTTCACGATTAAAATGTGCTAACTTTTCAAACAAATGAAAATTATCGAATGTAACTGAACCGCGCGCTCCAGCAGTAATACTGTTTTGATCTTCGCCTACTGTTGCACCATTTGCCATAGTTAAAGGACATTTTTTCATATAACCTCCATAATTAAAATTTTAATAATATTTATTCTACCACAATTAAATTTTATAATTATT
>JAPJMP010000239.1 GCA_026461645.1 Burkholderiales bacterium | reverse complement strand
TTTCAGTCTCCAATTTAAAAATTAACTCATTAAAATTGTAAACTGAATCATCTAACCTTTTCTTTTTATTTTTTGTCGCACTTTATTATACAATTTGCGTTTGCCTGTATTGGCGATTTTTTGTTAATATCAGATTAATCTTTTTATATTATAATAGAGGTTGTTTTATTGTGCATATGAATAAATTCAATTAATCAATATTTTGAAAGGTCTTGTTATATGAAAAAAATTATGGGTACTATTTTGTTTAGCTGTGCAATTTCATGCTTTGCTACCGATAATGGTTACGGTGAATATTCTCCGATTTATGTTGATGCTAATATTGGTGTTAATACAGCAAATAGTGATTTAGGTTTAAATGTTAATGGCGGTTATTTATTTAATAGCTTTTACGGTGTTGAAGCAGGTATTACCGGAAGTAATAACTATTTTATGTACGATGCTGCAGCTAAAGGTATTTTGCCTTTAGGTAGCATAATTAATTTGTATGGTAAATTAGGTTTAGGGGTAAATAGTTATACCGGTAATAATTCATCAACTAATGTTGGCCTTTTATATGGTGCAGGCGTTGGATTTGATATAGCCCAAAATTGGGAATTACATGTTGAAGATTATACGGTAACAGGGAATAATCCTAATTTTCTAATGATTGGTGGACAATACCGATTTTAATTAATAGTATAAATCTGATATGACTATAAAGGTTAAAATTATTTTTAACCCTTATTCTTGATTTTATTGTTGTATATTTATTGGGTCTTTACTAATTAACTAAAATAATGGTAAAATAGAGTATATTATTTTTAGGTTAAATAAAATGAAAAGTGTAGAAATTCAGAATGTTACAACTGAATACAGTAAGTTAACGCAAAAAGATATTACTGATTTGCGGCTTAAAATAGATGCAAAAGCCTTTGAAAAATCATATTTTAAAACTTGGTTTTGGCTTAGCTTTGATTTGATTTGTTTTGTATTATTTATGCTGGCATTGATTAAATCTAGCCATTGGTATAGCATTGTTTTGTTTGCTATATTAGCGGGTATTGCTGCCTCAGGTATGTTTGTGCTAGCACATGATGCAGCTCATGGCTCATTATTTAAAAATAAATGGGTGGCAGAAATCATTGGCACTATTTTTATGTTGCCAGCATTAAACAGTTATCGTTTATGGTGTTTTGGCCATAACCGTATTCACCATGGCTTTACCTCATTTACACCCATTGATTGGATTTGGCGACCATTAAGTATTGATGAGTATAAAAAGTTAGGAATTTTAGCTAAAATAGAATATAGAATTGAACGTAGTTTATTTGGTTCAGGTTTACATTACATAATTAAAGTGTGGTGGTCTAAAATGGTAATGTTTGTACCTCCTGATTTACAAGAATCAAAACAAAGAGCAATTCGAATTGGTAAATTAATTGTTGTGGTTTATATGTTAACTATAATGGCTGTTTTTTATCATTTTAATGGCATTTTTGCCGCAATTTGTGCTGTATTGATTCCATTTATTGTGTTTAATTATGTAATTTCAATAATTATTTATTTGCATCACACTCATCCACAAATTCCATTTTTTGATGAAAGAGCTGAATGGAACCACACCATTGGAGCTGTTTTTTGTACTACCGTTATTCATACTAACTGGCTAGTTGATAAATTTATTACGCATGATATTTTAATTCACACACCACATCATGCAGATATAAGAATTCCTTTTTATCGACTAACTACTGCCTTAAGAAGCATTAAGCAAAACTATAGCGAGTACATTCATGAGTATAAATTAACTTTGCCAACATTGTTTTATATTTTTAAATCATGTAAATTATATGATTATAAGCAACATGTGTGGTATAACTTCAAAGTACTGAAATCAGTAATAATTAAGGATGCTAAGCATGTTTGATTTAACTCAAGCTTTGCTGCAACGAAAGTCAGTGCGAGCATTTTTAGATAAAGAAGTTAAACACGAAGATATTGTTGATATTTTAGATAAGGCTCGGCATGCTCCATCTGGTACTAATACTCAGCCATGGGTGGTTGCTGTACTTAGCGGACAAAAGAAAAAGCAATTAGATGCTTTGCTACTAGCTCAGTTTGAAAATGGTGTAGCAAGACAGATGGATTATAATTATTATCCGATTACTAAACTTCCAGCCAATTTAAATTCAAGACGAGTTGCCTGTGGTTTGCAGATGTATCATACGCTTGGGATTAATCGTGAAGATATTGAAAAACGTAAACTTCAATGGGGTAAAAATTATTCAGCCTTTGGCGCTCCAGTAGTTTTATATTTCTTTGCAGACAAGAGCTTGGAAAAAGGTTCTTTTATGGATTATGGAATGTTTATGCAATCAATTATGCTAATGGCAGTTAGCAAAGGATTGGGTACTTGCGCTCAAGCGGCATTGGCTGAGCAGCCGCAAATCGTTCGCTCTTTTTTAGGTTATAGTGATAACTATGTATTAGTTTGTGGTATGGCCTTAGGTTATGAAGACCAAACTGATATCATTAATAGTTATCGCACGCCAAGAGAAGAGGTTACTAGTTTTACTACTTTTTTTGAGTGAGAGGGTAAATGGTAAAAAACTCGTTTTCTGCTGAACAAAAAAAAATTATATGGTTATCTGCTTTAGGTGGTATGTTAGAATTTTATGATTTCACCATATACAGTATTTTTGCTGCTTATTTTTCAAAATTATTTTTTCCGGCAAGCAATACACTATTTTCTCTTTTAGCGGCATATTCTGTATTTTTTATTGGCTATGTAATTAGACCAATTGGCGGAATTATT
>JAPJMP010000238.1 GCA_026461645.1 Burkholderiales bacterium | reverse complement strand
TATTAATCCTTATATTTATTGTTAACTAATTGATATATAAGAATTAATTGGAATTTTTCAATACCTTAACCAATGTTTTTTATGCAATATTCAGGTTATTGGTGATGAATTATATAATTTTGAATATTTAGAAAAATTGAGCGCTAAATTAAATAATATCTCAATATCAGACTCTAAAAAAAGATATTCTAAATATGCAATGCAACTGGCCTTATGTCAAACTAATTTACCGGATATTAAGCAAGAACTATTTAGCCCAGAACAATTACCCGATATAGCATCATTTAAACTTCCTATTATTTTAAAACCAAATAGCGGTAGCGCAGGAAGCAAAGGTATATTTATTTGTAATAATGAGCAACAAATAACAGCTGGGATTAAGCATTTATTTGCTCAAGAAAATTGGACTGGCGAAAAAAATAAACAAATATTATTACAAGAATTTATTCAAGGACGGGAATTCTTAATTGACACGGTTAGCTTAAATGGTAAACATTGCATAACTGCTATTTTTGAATATTATAAAGTACAGTATGAGGGAAGGCCATTATTTAGATGGTGGGATAATTTTGTTGAAACTAGTTTAGTTCACGCAATAGAAAATTATATCAATCAACTGCTTACTGCTTTGGATGTAATTACTGGATTTTCGCATATTGAAATTATTTATGCGCAGCAGCAATTTTATTTAATTGAAATCAATCCACGCTTATCAGGAATGAGTGGTTATATTAATAAAATGGCATATTTAGTAAATAATATAGATCAACCGCGCGGATTACTTCAGTTGCTTAAATATGCAACACCGACTAATTCTCTAAAATTTAAGTATGCTCGAACCTATTGTCTGCAAAATTTTGGTTTTGCTTACACTCAAGTTAATGAAGAGTGTATTAAGCAACTAAATACGTTTTATGATTATTTGTTTATAACGCCCGAATATCGAGGTAACGATAGCAATGAAATTGTTTATGTTATAGCGATAGTGTTGCTTGTGTCTAATGATAAACTTCAAATTGAAGAAGACAGCAAACAATTAGAAAAATGGGAGCTAAGCGGAAAATGTTTAATATAATTAAATATCTATGCTAAGATTAATATTGATGTTGATTGGAGTATAAAATGAATAAATCTAATTTAAGTTCAATGCATCTATCGAAGATGGCTGTTGCTTTGGTTTTAGCTGGTGGTAGAGGGTCTAGATTATATGACCTAACAGCTAAAAGAGCTAAACCATCGGTATATTTTGGTGGTAAATTTAGAATTATTGATTTTGTTTTATCTAATTGCATTAATTCTGGAATAAGAAAAATTGGGGTTGTAACTCAATATAAATCACATTCATTAATTAGACATGTGCAACGTGGCTGGGGGTATATGCGCGGTGAATTAAATGAATTTATTGATCTTTTACCGGCTCAACAACGGATTAATGAAGAGTTTTGGTATCGTGGAACAGCAGATGCAATTTATCAGAATATAGATATTTTAAAGTCTTATCGCTCAGAATATTTTGTGATTTTAGCTGGCGATCATATTTATAAAATGGATTATTCTTTGATGCTACAAGATCATGTTAAAAGTAGTCTTGGTTGTACAATTGGGTGTATTAGCGTGCCTAAAGAAGAAGCATATGCTTTTGGAATTATGCAAATTAACGAGGATAGATTAATCACTAATTTTGTCGAAAAGCCGGCTAATCCACCAACTTTACTAAATAATAGTAATATTTCCCTTGCCAGTATGGGGATTTATATTTTTAATGCTGAATATTTGTATCAACTTCTAGAAGAAGATATAATGAATAATACTTCTAGTCATGATTTTGGTAAAGATATTATACCCAAAGTAGTACAACAGGGCAGAGCATTAGCGCATCCATTTGAATTTTCATGTGTGCCCAAAATTGACAAACCATATTGGCGGGATGTCGGTACTATCGATTCTTTTTGGTCGGCAAATTTAGATCTAGCCTCCAATTTACCGGAATTAAATTTATATGATCCACAGTGGCCGATATGGACTAATCAAGAACAGCTACCACCGGCTAAATGTGTTCCAGACCTAAACGGAGTAAATACGGATATTGCTAATACTCTAATTTCAGGCGGGTGTATTATAAGCGGTTCGAAATTAATTAATTCAGTTATTTTTTTTAATGTTAGAATTGAATCTTTCTCACAAGTTAAGGATTGCGTTGTTTTGCCGAATGTTTTAATCAATGAAGGATGTCGCCTAACTAAGGTTATAATTGATAGAGGTTGCGTTATTCCCAAAGGGCTTGTAATTGGCGAAAATCCGGAACTAGATGCCACACGCTTTTTCCGTAGCAATAATGGAGTAATATTAGTTACGCGTGAAATGTTATTACGCTTAAGTCGAGAATAGTTATGCAAATATTACACGTTTGTAGTGAAATGTATCCTTTACTAAAAACTGGAGGATTGGCTGATATCTGCTATGCTCTACCCCAAGAGCAAATCAAAAATGGACACAGTGTTAGAGTTTTATTACCTGGCTTTCCTGCCATTATTAATGGTTTAGCTAATAAGCAATTAATTAGCCAAATAAATACTGAATTTATTCAAACACCAATTAAAATTTGGCAAGCACAACTTGCCAATAGTGATTTAATTGTATATGTAATTGAGTCGCCAGAATTATATAATCGTAGTGGGAATCCATATGTCAATAGTAGTAATCTTGAATATTCAGATAATTATTTAAGATTTGCTTTGTTGGGCTATGTGGCATATAAAATTGCCGATAGATTAGATTCTAATTGGTTTCCACAACTGGTGCATGCTCATGATTGGCATGCCGGGCTTGCTGCTGCTTATATTAAAGCGCAAAATTTAGCAACCAAAACTATTTTTACAATTCATAATTTGGCTTATCAAGGAATTTTTGCTGCTGCAATTTATCCTTTGTTACATTTACCTTCACAATTTTTTGCTGTTGATGGTTGTGAATATTATGGAAAAGTTTCTTTTTTAAAAGCTGGATTATATTTTAGTGATAGCATAACTACTGTTAGTAAAAATTATGCCCAAGAAATTCAAACAGCCGAACAAGGCTGTGGCCTTAATGGCTTGTTACAAGCCAAGGCTGATCATTTATACGGAATATTAAATGGTATAGATGAACAACAATGGAATCCAAGTACAGATAAGCTAATTACTTATAAATATTCAGTAAATAGATTAAGTTTGAAGAAAAAAAATAAGAGTTTATTGCAACAGCAGTTAAATTTAACCTGTCAGGAAAATAAAGTGTTATTTGTATTAATTAGCCGGTTAACTGAACAAAAAGGAATACATCTAATTTTAAACTGTGTTTCTGAAATTTTAAAACGTAATGGACAATTAGTAGTTCTAGGTACAGGTGATAGTCAATTTGAAAATAAATTTAAACAATTGGCATCACAATTTAGCGATTCAATACATGTGACTTTAAGTTTTGATGAACAATATGCCCATAATTTAATTGCCGCAGGTGACGTTATTCTTGTGCCATCGCGGTTTGAACCTTGTGGTTTAACCCAATTATATGGTTTAAAATATGGCACACTGCCATTAGTTAGAAAAATTGGTGGTTTGGCCGATACTGTAGTTGATTGCTCTTTAGAAAATCTCGATGATATGGTTGCCACAGGATTTGTGTTTGAAAAATTTAATGATCACGATTTTACTCAAGCTATAAAAAGATCTTTTACCTTATATAAAGATGAAATAATGTGGCGCCAAGTGCAAAGAACCGCAATGAAGCGAGATTTTAGTTGGCATAACTCTGTTGGTGAATATTTGTCTTTATATCAAAAATTAATTAGCAGCAAAGTTTAATAATTTATTTATCAAACTTATCGCGTTTTAATAATTTTGCCATATATAATTCTATTAGATTGTATATTTCTTGAGCAACGCTACGGTTATTATTTTTAGCATTAATCTTAATTTGGTCATATACTTCATGCAACTGGGTTAATAAGCTTTCCAGTTGTTGCTGTTGTTTTGATTTGTCTTTCATTGTTATTTGCATCTTTTCAAAATTAGAGTGCCATGTTACTAATCAAATTCGTTGTGTTTGCTTTAATAAATGGTATAAATTAACTGTTTTTTGTTGCAAGGAAGTAAAATCTCTTAAACGCCATTGCCAATTAGGTGCGCCAATAGTTCCCGGAGTATTAATGCGACTTGAGCTATCTAAATGTAAAATGTCTTGAATTGGTATGATAACAGTATTAGCTTGAGCTTGCAGCAGAAAATAAATAATAGCATCAACTAAAGCACCAATTGAAGTGGATGGCGCTACTTTAAAATAGCTAATAATTTTATTTTGTAGTGGTGTATCAAGGTGTGTAAACCAACCAACAAGAGTATCATTATCATGCGTTCCTGAATAAACTATTGCATTATTGGTGTTAAGTAGCTCCTTATTTTTAGTTCTAGGATTAAATAAAAATTGAAACACCTTCATTCCCTTTAAATTAAATGCATCGCGCAACTGATATACTTCTTGGCGCATATAACCTAAATCTTCAGCAACTAAATTAATCTGGGGTAATTGCTTATATATTTGTTGCAGCAATAAAGTACCAGGCGCTAATTCCCAAGTACCTTTAATTGCAGTTTTGTTGCGTGCCGGGATTTGCCAGAATGTATCCAATGCTCTAAAATGATCTAGCCGAATAATATCGTATTTTTGCATATTACGGGCTAAACGTTCAATCCAAAAAGAAAAATCATCTTGAATTAATTGCTGCCAATTATATAAAGGATTACCCCACCTTTGGCCGCTTTTAGCAAAATAATCAGGTGGCACGCCGGCAACAAAAAGTGGTTTTCCTTTAGTGTTTAATAAAAATACTGATTGATTGGTCCAAACATCATGCGAATCTAGACCAACATAAATTGGTAAGTCTCCCATGATGGCAATTTTTTTAGTGTTGGCATATTGCTTCAAGTTTTGCCACTGCTGATAAAATATAAATTGAACAAACTTTTCAAAATCAAGAAGTGATTGATATTTATTTAGAGGAAATGGTTGTTTAAGCCAATTTTTATATATATTGGGCCATAAATTCCAAGGTTGCTGGCAATTAATTTTTTTAAAAGTGGTAAAAATGGCATAACTATTTAACCATTGCTGCTGTTGAATAAAGTCTTGATATTGGCGGTGCAATTGTACATTTTTTGTTGTCGCAAAATTTTTAAAGGCTAATTTTAGAATTTTGTCTTTATTCTCTCTCACCTGCTTAAAATCAACGCTGCCACTATTAGAGTAGGTATAAGGCAAAATATCGTTTAAGCGAATAAGCTTTAGGTTAATTAATAATTCTGGGCTGATAAAGATTTCATCACCGGCAAAGGAAGATAAAGGTTGGTATGGTGAATTAGCAAAACCCAGTGGGTTTAATGGTAAAATTTGCCAAATTTTGAAACCACTAGCAGCAATAATATCTACAAAATTATATGCAGTAGGTCCAAAATCGCCAATTCCGTATGCACCAGGTAGGGAAGAAATTGGCATTAATATTCCGGCGTTTTTTACTGTTTTATTTTCCATATTTCTTCATTATATTGATTGATTGATCGATCTGCACTAAAATAACTTGCATGGGCTATATTTTTAAGGGCCATCTTCGACCATAAATCTTTGTTTTCATAATCAAGCAACATTTGTTCTTTTACTTTAACGTAATCATTAAAATCAATAAGACTCATAAACCAATCTTTATTTACTATTTCCTGCTGTAAACTCAATAAACTATTTTTATCGCCAATGGCTAGCATAGTTGGTGAAACAATAAAATCTACAACTTCTTTAATGTTTGCGTCCTTATCATATAAGGCCTTAGCACTATAACCATTGTTTTTGTATAAATCAATAATTTCTTGGCTATCTTTACCAAAAATATAAATATTATTTTCGCCAACTAATTCACAAATTTCCACATTGGCACCATCTCTAGTTCCAAGAGTTATGGCTCCATTGAGCATAAATTTCATATTACCAGTTCCACTAGCTTCTTTTGAAGCCAAGGAAATTTGTTCGGAAATATCGGCGGCAGGAATTAATTTTTCGGCTAAAGTGACATTATAATTTTCTAAAAATAATAGCTGAATATGATCTTTGACTTGTTCATCACTATTAATTAATTGTTGTAAACATAAAATTAAATGAATTATGTATTTTGCCATGGTGTATGCCGGAGCTGCTTTACCACCAAAGATAAAAGTAATTGGGCGTGCTGGAAAATGCCCACGCTTAATTAATAAATATTTGTGAATAATATAAAGGGCATTTAATTGTTGCCTTTTATATTCATGAATGCGTTTAATTTGTACATCAAAAATTGAATTATGCTTAATCTTAATC
>JAPJMP010000237.1 GCA_026461645.1 Burkholderiales bacterium | reverse complement strand
ATAATGTAATTTATCAAAATCAACTACTGGTTGACATAAGGCGGCATTAAACCCATTATTTTCAATAAATATTTCGCTAACCTTAGCTACAGGAATATTGCCAGGATATAAATCATCAAGTCCTGTAGTCACAAGAATATTGCCCACTGCAATTTTATCGTTTTTATTCATATATTTTATAGTTAAATTATTATTTCCAGCTCCCTGAATTAGCATCTTGGCTTTAGTAATGCTATTTTGGACATATATTTTATAATCTGGATTAGTAATTAAAATAATTTGTGAATTATTGGCATTGACAGCTGCAATTTGCCCAATTACGCCATCTTTGTTTACAACAGTATCACCAATTTCTACCCCTTGATTCGTGCCTTTATCAATTAGTAATTTATTGTTAATTAAATAATTGATATCAATAATTCCACGCGCTAAAATAACTTTGTAATGGTTATATTGCTGTTGTTTTGAATTTAACTTATCAACCTCATTAATTTCATTACCAAGATTTGACTGTTGTTTAATCACTAAAGCATCTTGCTCAATTTGTTTTTTTAAATTAGCATTTTCAGTTTCTAATTGTCGTTGAGTGGATTTTTGTAAAAAAATCCACTTGGGATAGGACTTAATTTGATATTCAATTGTTATTATTTTCTTATGCATATAAATAGCAAAAGAATCACGCGTAGTACTAATAAAAGAAAATTTATCTAATAATATTAAGGTGATGCTTAATAAAATTAACCAAAATTTTATACGTAGCATAGCTTTCTAACATTATTTAATACGGTTGAGGTATAAACGGTTATCATTTAGAAAATCTAGCGCGACACCACAACCTTTGGCTACGCACAACAAAGGTTCATCAGCCACATTAACTTTTAATCCGGTTTCCTCATTAATTAATACATCTAAGCCACGTAATAGTGCACCACCGCCAGTTAAGGTTAATCCATTCTCAATTAAATCGGCGGATAATTCTGGTGGAGTAACCTCTAAAGCATGACGTATAGCAGCAATCATCTGATCAAAAGTATCCTTCAATGCTTCTCTTAATTCAGTAGAATTAATGGTGATTTCTTTAGGCAATCCTTGATAAGCACTACGACCACGAATTGTCATTTCACCTTTATCTGTTGTAATATGAGCTGAACCAATTTGTTTTTTTATTTCTTCTGAGGTTGTCTCACCAATTAGCAATCCATGTTTAGTACGAATATAATTAGAAATAATCTCATCAACCTTGTCGCCAGCAATCTTAATTGAATTCGCATAAACTAATCCACCTAAAGAAATAATACCTACTTCAGTAGTGCCGCCACCAATATCAACCACCATTGACGCGCTTGCCGCAGCAACAGGTAATCCTGCACCTAAGGCAGCAGCCATTGCTTCTTCAATTAATTCTACACGTCTTGCCCCTGCAGCTAAGGCAGAATCCTTAATTGCTCTTCTTTCAACCTGAGTCGAGCCACATGGGACACATATAACAATCGTAGGAGGGATAGAAAAAAACTTCTTACTTGAGCTTAGTTTTTTAATAAAATATTTAATCATTTGCTCAGTAACAGTAAAATCAGCAATAACACCATCTTTCATAGGGCGAATAACATCAATTTGTCCAGGAGTTTTACCTAGCATAGTTTTGGCATCATGACCAACAGCAATGATTCTTTTACCATAACCACCTTTCTCCAAAGCAAGAGCTACCATAGAAGGTTCATTAAGAATTACACCACGACCTTTAACATAAACAATTGTATTTGCTGTTCCTAGATCAATTGCTACATCGCTACCAAAATAGCTAAGTAATTTTTTAAACATGTTAAACCCTTAAAAATGAGTTAATTTATATAATCTTTAATTTTATTAATAACTTTAGTTGTTGTTAAACCAAAATAATCAAACACATCAGCTGATTTTGCCGAAACACCAAAAGAGTTGATGCCAAGAATAAGACCATTAGCGCCAACATATTGATACCATGGGGCATTTACTCCAGCTTCAATAGCAATTTTATATTTACATTGCTCCCCGCCTAAAACTTTATTCTTATAATCTTGATCTTGCTGGGCAAAAACTTCTAAACTAGGCATTGAAACTAATTGTACCAATTTATGTTGTGCCGATAAATAATCATAAGCATTCAGTGCTAATTCAAGTTCTGAACCAGTTGCCATTATTAAAATTTCAGGTTGTGCTGAATTACAACGTAAAATATAACCACCCTTAGCAATATTATTAATTTGTTCTTCATTGCGTTCAATGTATTTTAAATTTTGGCGTGATAGAACTAGACAAGAAGGACGATGATTTTGTTTTAAACTATCAGCCCATGCTACCATGCTTTCGGTTGTGTCAGCAGGACGCCATAAATTAATATTTGGAATTAGTCTTAAGGTGGCAATTTGCTCAATAGGTTGATGCGTTGGTCCATCTTCACCCACACCAATTGAATCATGCGAATAAACAAAAATTGGTGCAATACGCATTAGACTTGCCATTCTAATTGCATTTCTAGCATATTCTGAGAACATTAGAAAAGTACCACCAAAGGGTTTGAAGCCACCATGTAAATATATTCCATTTAACATAGCAGTCATAGCAAATTCTCTTACCCCATAGCTTAAATAATTACCATTAAAATTATTTTCATGATTAAGACTTAAAGCATTACTCCAACGTGTTAAATTGGAGCCAGTTAAATCGGCTGAACCACCAAATAATTCTGGTAAAAATTGGGCAAAATATTCTATAGCGTTTTGCGATGCCTTGCGTGTAGCAATGGTCTCTTGTGCTTGCGTAGTTTTTTTAATACCATTAGCTACAATTTCATTCCAGTTTGAGGGTAATTGGTGATTTATACGGCGTAAAAATTCTTTAGCTAATTCAGGATAAGTAGCAGAATATTTGTTAAACAATATATTCCATTCGTTTTCAATTTGCTTTCCTTGCTCTTTAGCATCAAATTGTTGATAAACTTCTTGTGGAATTTCAAACGGTAGAAACGGCCAATTTAATTCTTTTCTTACCAATTCAATTTCATCTTTACCAAGTGGCGCTCCATGAGCATCCTCTTTGCCGGATTTATTGGGTGAACCTTTACCAATAATAGTTTTACAAATAATTAAAGAAGGTTTATCGCTTTGTTTAGCTTGAATAATAGCATTATCAATAGCTTCAATATTATGTCCATCAATATTTGCAATGACATTCCAATGATAGGCCTTAAATCTTTGAATTACATCTTCATTAAACCACTCAATAACATGGCCATCAATTGAAATTCCATTATCATCATAAATTAAAATTAATTTATTTAGTTTTAAAGTTCCGGCTAACGAGCAAGCTTCATGAGAAATTCCCTCCATTAAACAGCCATCACCTAGAAACACATAAGTATAATGGTTAATAATATTTAAGTTGGGCTTATTAAAAGTTGTGGCAAGTAATTTTTCTGCTAAAGCCATTCCTACAGCATTGGCAATTCCTTGACCTAAAGGCCCAGTACTGGTCTCTACGCCAACAGTATGTTGATATTCAGGGTGTCCCGGAGTTTTGGAGTTTAATTGTCTAAAATTTTCAATTTCTTTAAGTGATAAAGCATAACCAGAAAGATGTAATAAACTATAAAGGAGCATTGAACCATGCCCATTGCTTAAAATAAATCTATCACGATTGGCCCAATTCGGGTTTAGCGGATTATGCTGTAAATGGTTTTTCCATAAGACTGTTCCTATATCAGCCATTCCCATTGGCATTCCAGGATGCCCAGATTTTGCTTTTTCAACTGCATCCATGGATAAAACTCGAATTGCAGTTGCTAATAAAGAAAAATTAATCATAATTACTTCCAATAATTTTATCTATATATTTTACCATAAAATTTAGTGGCTGTTGTAGCAATACCCAGAATTATACCCGAACATTGATAGATGGCATGATAACTTTTTGAAGAATATACTTGAGGATTGCGGCAAATGCCATACTAAGTATCTTATGCAATGTTAAGTAACTTTGATTGATAGTCACGTTGTTATTGGATGGGTAACTATATTGGGTTAGTTACCTCTCCAAATTATGAAGTTCAGCACTACTTTGTAGCAAATATCAAGTTTTCCTGCATAGAGTAATTAGGATGCACAATTTAAAGTGTTACCCCAATTTCCAATTTGCTGCGATCTTGATAGAATTTATATTTATTTTAATTTTGTTGTTAATGTTAGGCTTGAATTAAGGAAACTTAAAAATTAACTTGGTCGTTAAATAAATTAAATATAATGGCGGGGAACTCTAGCACTGAAGCCGGTTAGTAGTTCATAAGTTATGGTATTACACATTTGGGCTAGTTCTTGTAGAGTAATTTCTTGATCTTGTTGCTTACCAATTAAAATCACTTCATCGCCAACCTTTCCTTTGCTGGTAGCACCAATATCAACCATTAACATATCCATACAAATATTGCCACAGATTGGATGTTTTTTACCATGCAATAAAACATAACCCTGATTAGATAAACTTCTACGGTAACCATCACCATAACCAATTGCAATAGTTACAATCTTAGTATCTTGGCTAGTTATGTAAGTATGATGATAACTAACCCCTATATTTTGCTTAACCACTTTAGCATAAATTATTTTTGATTTTAAACTTAAACATGGAGTAATTTTATGTAAATTAGTGTTGGTACAAGTTGTAGTAGGTAAATATCCGTATGTCATAATTCCAGGTCTTACCATATCTAGATAACTTTGCGGATAATTGCATATGGCGCCAGAGTTAGCAATATGACTAATTAGATTAGGGTTATATTGTTTAGCAAAATCGACAACTTGTTTAAAAGTTTGTAATTGCTGTAAAGTTAGTTCATCATTTGCAATTTCACTATTAACTAAATGAGAATAAATTCCAACAAATTCTAAATATTTATTGTTTTCGCCAATAAATTTAATTAATTTGATTGCAGTATCAGGTCTTACACCCACACGATTCATCCCAGTATCAACCTTTAAATGAATTTTGACGCTAGTGTTATGCTGGTGGCAATATTGAATAATTTGTTTAGCTTTTAATTCCGATGAGATAGTTATTTCTAATTGATGTTTAATAAATCCAGAAATTAATTCAGCACTAAAAGCGCCAAATACCAATATTGGTTTAGTAATACCATTTTTTTTAAGAGTAATTCCTTCATTTAAACATGAAACACCAAAATAATCAACATAATCTTGAGTGATTTGCGCAATTTTTATTAATCCATGTCCATAAGCATTAGCCTTAACAGGAAAACAAATTTTTCCTGTTCCCGGAATTGCTGCTCGTATGAGTTGAATATTGTTAAGTAAAACTTGTTTGCTTATTTCAATTGTAGTTAAATGCAAAATTATTTTCCTAAACGGTTTAATGTTTCATCTTTACCTAATAAATACATTAAAGCATCAAAAGCCGGAGTTTCTTTAGTACCAAATAATTGTAAGCGTAGTGGCATGCCTAATTGTGGCATTTTAATTTGATTTGTTTGACAAAATTCCTTAATGGATAATTTTATATTTTCTAAAGTCCAAACATTAATTTGATTAATTTGGTCGACAAATTTTGTTAAAATTTGTTGAGCATCATTAGTTAATATGTTGGCACAATCAATATCAGCAATAGGAAATGGAGTAAAAAAATAAATACAATTATTGGCAAGACTATTTAAATTATCAACCCTAGGTTTAATTAATTCGATGAGCTGTTCGAGCTTATCTGATCCATATTGCTCCACATGTGATAATACTTGATTATACTTTGCATTATCTTGTTGCCATATTTCTAAAACTAAATCTTTCAATCGATTATTATTGGTTAGTTTTAAATGTTGGGCATTGACCCAAAACAGTTTTTTTATGTCAAAGCGTGCTGGTGAGCCGGAGACATTATTTAAATCAAACCAATTAACAAATTGCTCCATAGTAAATATTTCTTCATCACCATAACCCCAGCATAGTTTTGCTAAATAGTTTAATAATGCCTCAGGTAAAATACCCATTGCCTTATATTGCATAACACTAACAGCATCGCGTCGTTTAGACATTTTTTCACCATCCTCACGTAGAATCATTGGAACATGACCGTACAGTGGAATTGGAGCATTCAACGCTTGAAGAATATTTATTTGTCTTGGAGTGTTGTTTACATGATCATCGCCCCGAATTACATGAGTAATATTCATATCTAAATCATCTACCACAACACAAAAATTATAAGTTGGTACGCCATCACTGCGAGCAATTATTAAATCATCTAATTCTAAATTGCTAAATTCAATTTTACCTTTTACTAAATCGTGCCAAATTACGCTCCCAGTCTCAGGGTTTTTAAAGCGCACAACTGGCTTAGTATTTGTATTTTTTTGTCCATGATGTAGGCATCTTCTGTCATATTTAGGTTTAATTCCCTGTAATTTTTGCTGTTCGCGCATTTGTTCTAGCTCTTGTTTTGAACAGTAACAATAATAAGCACTGCCTTCAGTTAACATGCGTTGAATAATTTCTTGATAACGATTCATGCGCGAAGTTTGATAATAAGGGCCTTCATCAGGGGGTAAATTTAACCATACCATTGCATCCAAAATGCTTTGAACTGACTCAGTTGTTGAACGCTCAATATCAGTATCTTCAATTCGTAGAATAAATTTACCCTGATTCCTTTGAGCATAAGCCCAAGAAAATAAAGCTGTTCTAGCACCTCCAATATGTAAAAACCCAGTTGGTGAAGGGGCAAATCGTGTTCTGATCATTATTTATCCTTAAAAATTAATTTTTTTTAAGAGTGCTATTATGTAATTCTCTTAATTTGCGCTTTAAAATTTTACCGGTTGAGTTCTTAGGCAGCTCTTTAGCAAAAACTACTTTTTTTATCATTTTGAACGCAGCAATTTGTGGACGTAAAAATTCTTTTATTTCAGCTTCATTGGCATCACAATTTTCTTTTAGCACAATATAAGCAATTGGTAATTCATTTTCATTTTCATCATATTCACCAATAACTGAACATTCGCCAACTTTATCGTAGGTATAAAGTAACTCTTCAATTTCGCGAGGATATATGTTCATCCCTTTATTAATAATAATATCTTTTATGCGATCTACTATATATATATAGCCATCATGGTCAACTTTACCCATGTCACCAGTTCTAAACCAGCCATCAATTATAGCTTCATTAGTTTCTATGGGTTTATTGTGATAACCTTGCATGACACAATCGCCACTCACCCAAATCTCGCCCGCTTCACCAATTGGCAGTTCTTGCATTTGTTCATTCATTATTTTTACTTTATAATCAGCTAATGGTTGTCCAACTGAGCTTGGTCTATTACTACCAGGTAGATTGCAACTAACTACTGGAGAACACTCAGTAATCCCATAACCTTCAAGTAGCTCGCCGCGTTTAAATGAACGATTAAAATTAATATAAACAGTTTCTGCTAGTGGGGCAGCACCACTAATAAATCCAGTGACATTATGAAAGAAATGAAAATACCAAGGCAATTTTGCCTTAGCCATAACTTTATAAATATCAGGAATGCCAGCAAAGTAGCGGCACCGGCTAAAAAGAATATGTTTTAATACTTGTTTAAAATCTTTAATTCCAGAGATCGAGCGAATGATGGTGATTTTACTACTAGTAAATATTGGAACTAGAATGGTTACAGTTAAAGAAAAAGCATGAAACATTGGCAAATAAGCTATCATTGGCATGTCACCTGGTTTTTTAGATACTTCTGCAGCAATAGCACTACAATTTGAGATAATATTTCTAAATGCAAGTTTTGCTCCTTTAGGTTTACCTGTGGTGCCTGAGGTGTAAACTATAACGGCGGTATTATCTAAAGTGGTAGGGTAAGTTGAATGCAAATTAGAGTATTCTTTTGCAATTATCTTTGCAAAACTAACATTTTGATCATTTTCCAAAGGAACACCATCAACCCATACTATTTGCGTTGCTTGTGTTTTATTAATTAAATTTAAAGTTTCTTTAGCAAATTTAAATGAAGAAAAAAACAAATTAACTTGGGCATCATTTAATATATAAGCCAGTTCTTCTTCTTTTAAAAAATTATTCACCGGAACACAAATGGCACCTAGTTTACTAATGGCAAAGAAACAAACCACAAATTGCCATGAATTATTCATAATTAAAGCAACTTTATCACTGGGTTTTATTTTACAAATATATAAATACTCAGCAACAACATCAATTAATTTTTTAAACTCTGCATTAGAAATCTTAGTATTATTATCAATAATCGCTGTTTTGTTTGGAGAGTTTTTAT
>JAPJMP010000236.1 GCA_026461645.1 Burkholderiales bacterium | reverse complement strand
TAATTCAAACTTTTAATTTAAAAAATTTAACCAATAAAAAATTCCACACCACTAAAACCACCATCATTTTTTTATTAAATCTGAGGTGGGCTGATAGTGTTGCACCTAAATTTACATGGTATGAAACTAGTACAGTAGCGGGAGCCGCTGACAATTTTAAAAAACCCTTGCTTAATTTTATATTTTCTGCTATAATTACTGACTAATTAATTTTATTCAATAGGAAATGTTATGCCTGAGATCAAAGTTAGAGAAGCTGAATATTTTGATGTTGCACTTCGCCGTTTTAAAAAAGCAGTTGAAAAAGCTGGAGTGCTAACTGAACTTCGTTCGCGTGAGGCTTATGAAAAGCCTACTACCGAAAGAAAAAGAAAGATGTCTGCAGCAGTAAAACGTCATTATAAAAAAATTCGTTCGCAAATGTTACCTCAACGTAATAAATAAACTGCGGCAATCTCAATTTAGGCTACAACAATAATTGTAGCCTTTTTTATTTAAGTATTATGTTATATATTTGTGCCACACCAATTGGTAATTTAAATGATATTAGCTTACGCGCAATAGCAGTCTTAAAAACTGCTACTATAATTTTATGTGAAGATACCAGGCATAGTAATATTTTCTTAAAAGCCCATAATATCGAGAATAAAAAATTAATTGCACTTCACGAACATAATGAAAATGAAGTTAGCCTTAAAGTTATTGAATGGTTAAAGCTAAACCATATTATTGTGCAAATATCTGATGCTGGAACACCAGCAATTTCTGACCCTGGCGCAAGATTGTGTAATAAAGTATTAGGCGCCGGTTTTAAAGTATCACCTCTGCCAGGTCCATGTGCCTTTACTGCACTATTGTCAGTATCTGGAGTTAGTAGCCCAACTTTATTCTACGGATTTCTACCGCACACTTCAAGTCAAAGAAAGAAGGTTTTGCAACAATGGCAAGATAGCAGTTTTGCTATTTGTTGTTATGAGGCTCCACATAGAATCATTGAATGTATTACTGACATTATTAGTATTTTAGGTGATTCCAGAATTATAGTTATGGGACGTGAGATGACCAAGCAATTTGAAACAATCAAAAAGCTAACAGCGGCCCAATTACTTGATTTTATTAGCAATGATGCCAATCAACAGCGCGGCGAGTTTGCTTTAATTATAGAACCAAGCGCTCTTAGAGCAGATGATTTAATTAGCGCTCAGCAAACATATGCCTTGGAACAAATGCTAATTGAATTACCCCCAAAGAAAGCAGTTAATTTAAATCATAAATTATTTGGGGGTAATAAAGATAAACTTTATCAACTAGCACTTAAATATAAAGCTAATTAGTCTTTAGTATATACTGGAAATTTGCTACACAATTGAACTACCTTTTGTTTAATTCCCTCAATTGCGGCTAAATTCTTATGATTGTCAATAACATCAGCAAGTAAATTACCTAGAATTTGTACTTCCTGTTCTTTAAAGCCACGCGTAGTAACTGCTGGAGTTCCAACCCTTATGCCAGATGTTATAAATGGTTTCTCTGGATCATTAGGAATAGAATTCTTATTCACAGTAATATTAGCTATGCCTAAAATTTCTTCAGCTGCTTTACCCGTGATATTTTTACTCCGCAAATCAATTAGCATCACATGCGACTGTGTTCTTCCAGATACAACCCTAAAGCCACGAGCAATTAATGTATTAGCTAGGACTACTGCATTTTTTTTAACTTGAATTTGATATTGCTTAAATTCTGGATCTAACGCTTCTTTAAATGCAACTGCTTTTGCCGCAATAACATGCTCTAAAGGTCCGCCTTGTAAACTTGGAAATATTGATGAGTTTAATAATTTTTCATGCTCAGCTTTAGCTAAAATTAAACCACCTCTTGGTCCGCGCAAAGTTTTATGCGTAGTAGAGGTAACAAAGTCAGCATAAGGAACTGGATTTGGATATTCTCCAGCAACTATCATACCTGCATAATGGGCAACATCCGCCATTAATAAAGCATTAACACTCGAGGCAATTTGTTTAAATCTTTTAAAATCAATTTCTAATGAGTAAGCTGAAGCACCAGCAATAATTAATTTGGGTTTATATTCTTGCGCCAAAGCTTCAACTTGATCATAATCTATTTCTTCTTTAGCATTTAAAGCATAACTTTTAAAATTAAATAATTTACCCGAAATATTAACTGGCGAACCATGAGTTAAATGACCACCATGCGCTAATGACATTCCCAGTACCGTGTCACCTGGTTTTAAAACTGCAAAATATACCGCCTGATTAGCCTGAGAACCAGAATGTGGTTGCACATTGGCATATTCAGCACCAAATAATTGCTTTGCGCGATCGATGGCTAATTGTTCCACTTTATCAACATAAGTACAGCCCCCATAATATCTTTTATTTGGGTAACCTTCAGCATATTTATTAGTTAAAATTGACCCCTGTGCCTCCATTACTGCTTTTGATACGTAATTTTCTGATGCAATTAGTTCAATATGATGTTCTTGGCGATTGCGTTCCTGTTCAATATATCCCGCTAATTCTGGATCTGATTGAGCAATTGACTGTTTAAAATTTATCATAGTATTAATTTCCTTTCTAGTATTGTTATTTTCTGCCATACTGATCTGCGAACCTGATTATGTCATCTTCACCCAAATATGTTCCACACTGCACTTCAATTAAAATTAAATTTTCAGTTGTTTTGTTTTCTAAGCGATGCTTTATTTCAGGTTCAATATAAGTCGACTGATTGGCCTTAAGCTCAAAGGTTTCATCATTGCGGGTAACTGTTGCAATTCCATCCACCACAATCCAATGTTCACTACGGTGATGATGCATTTGCAAAGATAATGAAGAATGTGGTTTAACTTCAATGCGTTTAATTTTATAAAATGGACTCTCTTCTAATACAGTATAAGTCCCCCATGGCCTAAATGTTGTTGGGTGCACCTCATAAGTTTGGTGACGCATTTGTTTTAATCGTTCAAAGATTATTTTAACATTTTGAGAATTATTTTTATCCGCAACTAAAACCGCATCAGCTGTATCCACTATAATTAAATTATTAATATCCACTCCAGCCACTATTTTATTCGTAGAATAAATTAAGCAATCGCTAGTATTATGTAATACGCTCTCCCCAATGATGGCATTGTTATCTTTATCTTTAGGAATAGTCTGCGCAATTGATAGCCATGAACCAATATCTGACCAACCAAGTGAACAAGGAATAACTGCCACTTTATTACTTTTTTCTAGCAAAGCGTAATCTATCGAAATATCCTCAGGCTGCAAAAACAATTCTTTATGCAAATGCACTGCAGTATTATTATTAATTTTACTTACTTTTGAATGCGATAAACATTTATTGCTTGATTTAATTAAGTGTTCGGCATGTAAATTAAATTGTTCTAAAAAGGTACTAACTTTAGCGCAAAACATTCCCGAATTCCACAAATAATGTTTAGAATTAAAATATTCTTGAGCGCGAGTTAAGTTTGGTTTTTCAACAAATCGATTAATTAAAAAACCATTTTTTAACGGTTTGCTTAAATTAGCTTCAATATAGCCATATCCAGTTTCTGGATATTCCGGAGTGATGCCAAAAGTAACAATATAACCATCCTGTGAAATTTGCTTAGCTTCTGCAACAGCTAGGTTAAAAGCAGTAAAATCAGAAATTAAATGATCAGCTGGTAAAATCAGAATGGTCTCATCCTCTGAGTAGTTCTGGGCAATATAAAGACAGGCAACTGCTATTGCTGGTGCAGTATTTCTACCAAATGGTTCTAAAATAAAGTCACAAGTAATATTGTTGCTATTAATTTGCCGATATTCATCATTCATTCTAAAATGAGTCTTTTCATTAGTCACAGTTAATATGGCAGTAACATCTTCTAATAAACTGGCACGAATAAAAGTGTTTTGTAACAAACTATTTCCATCAGATAATCTTATGAACGGTTTAGGATCTAGTTGACGTGATAATGGCCATAAGCGCGAACCAGAACCACCAGATATAATAACTGGAATCATAAATATTTCTCAATTCAAAGGAGTTAATTGTTATTAAATAATTAATAATTATACTATATATTTTTACTTGCTTAACAT
>JAPJMP010000235.1 GCA_026461645.1 Burkholderiales bacterium | reverse complement strand
GTATTCATTAAAACCCAAATCATACCATTCCTCTGCCTGAGTAAAACGATATAAATCAAAGTGATAAATATTAACTAAATTAAGTTGATAACTTTCTACAATATTATATGTTGGGCTTTTAATAGCGCCAGTTATACCCAATGAATTTAAGATGGATCTAACTAAAGTTGTTTTACCAGCACCTAAATCACCTTTTAATGCAATAGTAAAATTTGGTAAAATAGTAGCTGCAATTAAATTTGCTAAATCTTGAGTTTGTGATAACGCTTCTAAACGTGTTGAGTAAGTCATAAATTCCACATAAAATAAAAGAAAATGATGATAAATTATAACATACTTACACAACAAATATTACAGTTAGCCCCACAATTTGATTTTTTGGAGGCAAGGATTGCAAATATTGATATTGAGGCGCAGACTAAAGATAACTTTAGTGCTTGGCTAAAACAAAAATTTCATGGTGAAATGACCTATTTAGCTAGAAATACTGAGCTACGTTTTATGCCCAATAAGTTACATCAAAATACTTTATCAATTATTTCAGTAAAGTTACCCTATTTAAACTCAAGTATTGATAGTTTAAAGGCTAAATTAAATCAACCGCATATTGCTAATGTTTCAAGTTATGCACAAGGGCGAGATTACCACAAAGTAGTTAAACAGAAATTAAATGCTTATGCTGCTGCCATCAATGAGTTACTCATTAACTATAAATTAGACATGCAATATCGCTCATTTACTGATTCTGCCCCAGTACTAGAGGTTGAATTAGCGGCTAAATCTGGATTAGGTTGGCGGGGAAAAAATACGTTGTTGATCAACAAAACCCGAGGTAGTATGTTTTTCTTAGGCGAAATATTTACTAATTTACCTCTAACTCCAACCCCAGCTGTTGCTAATAATTGTGGTACATGTTCTAAATGTATTGACATTTGTCCCACTAAAGCAATTATTGCACCATATATATTAGATGCAACAAAATGTATTTCCTATTTAACCATTGAATTTAAAGGCACCATCCCTTTAGCACTACGAAAATTAATTGGCAACAGAATATATGGCTGTGACGACTGCCAAATTTTTTGTCCTTGGAATAAATTTAGTCAAAAAACCACAGTTAGTGATTTTAAAACACGAGATTTTTTAAATAATTTAACTTTAGTTGATGCGTTTTTAATTGAAAAGGATGATTGGGAAAAACTAATGCAAGGCAGCTCAATCTTACGTATTGGTTATGAATGTTGGTTACGTAATGTTGCAGTTGCTCTGGGAAATTCATCTGCTAATTTTGAGACTATTGCTGCTTTAAAATCAAGAATTAATTATCCATCTTTATTAGTGCAAGAACATATAAATTGGGCTTTAGAGCAACTAACTTAACTAATAATCTACTAAATATGCTAAAATCATATTCTATTAACAATATCTGTCAAGGGATTGATATGAGTAATAAAATAATTTTAACTGGTGATAGACCAACAGGTTGTCTGCATCTGGGGCATTATGTTGGTTCATTAATTTCACGCGTAAATTTACAACATCAATATAAGCAGTTTGTTATGATTGCCGATTGGCAAGCACTAACTGATAATTCCGAGAACCCAGAAAAAGTAAGAAACAATGTAATTGAAGTTGCCTTAGACTATTTAGCAGTTGGAATTGACCCCAAACTAACAACTATATTTATTCAATCTCAAGTTACAGAACTTGCAGAATTAACTCTTTATTATTTAAATTTAGTAACAATGGCAAGACTGGGTAGAAATCCAACGGTGAAATCTGAAATGCAACAAAAGGGCTATGCTAATAATAATACTCCTGCTGGATTTTATATGTATCCAATAAGTCAGGCTGCTGACATAACGGCTTTTATGGCCAACGTTGTTCCCGTGGGCGAAGATCAATTGCCAGTTATTGAACAGACCAACGAAATTGTTCGTAAATTTAACTCTATTTATGGTCCTACCTTGATTGAAGCTCAGGCATTATTAGCTAAAACATCACGACTACCAGGTTTAGATGGCAAAGCCAAAATGAGCAAATCTTTAAATAATGCCATTTTTCTTTCTGATTCTCAAGATGAGTTAAAAAGAAAGATTATGAGCATGTATACCGATTCACAACATCTTAAAATTTCCGATAAAGGTAAAATTGAAGGGAATATGGTTTTTACCTATTTAGATGCTTTTGATTCTGATAAAGCTGAAGTGGCTAAACTTAAAGAGCATTATGCTGCAGGTGGTCTAGGTGATGTTAAATTAAAAAACTATTTATTTGAAGTATTAAATAATATTTTAACCCCAATTCGAAATAAAAGGTTGGAGTTAGCACAAAATATAAATGATGTATATGCAGTGCTGTTTAATGGTTCAGCTCAAGCAAAAGAAGTAGCTCAGCAAACATTAGAAAATGTCAGAAACGCTATTGGAATTAACTATGCCAAAAACAAATAATTTTCGTATTATTTCTTTAGTATTTTTTATTACCTTTATTGATATGCTAGGAATTGGAATTATAATTCCAATTTACCCGGCACTAATCACGCCTTCGTCTCGATTCAGTATTATTCCAATGTCTTGGTCCATTACTGATGGTTTTATTTTTATTGGTTGGCTATCCTCCTTGTTTTCTATTGGTCAACTTATTTTTGCTCCAGTTTTAGGCCAATTAGCTGATAAATATGGGCGCAAACCAGTTATGATTTTTTCAGTTATTGGCACCACCATTAGTTTTATATGTTTTGGATTTGGTCTATCGATAAAATTTTTAAGCTTACTTATTTTCGCCAGATTCTTTGCTGGAGCTACAAGTGGTAATTTATCCGTAGTATATGCAATAATTGCCGATGTTAGTAGTCCCAACTCACGTGCAAAAAATTTTGGTTTAGTCGGCATGGCCTTTGGACTTGGTTTTATTTTGGGGCCATTTTTAGGTGGCGCCTTATCTTCTTCTAATTTTATTTCCTGGGCTAATGCTGCCACCCCGTTTTATTTTGTTGCTTTATTAAGTTTTATCAATATATTTCTAATCATATTTTATCTACCGGAAACAATTCAAGTTAAAATAAAGCAAAGAATTACTCTAATGAAACCTTTAAATAATATCATAAAAGCATTTAAGCTTGAGGGATTACGGGATATATCACCGGCAGTTTTTCTTTATAATGCGGGTTTTGCCTCCTTTACCACATTTTTTGGCATTATACTAATTAACGAATTCTCTTTCACCAGCGTTCAAGTTGGAAATTATTTTGCTTATATGGGTATTATGATTGTTTTATCTCAAGGATTGGTGGTTAGAAGGCTATCTGGTAAAGTTAAAGATTATAATGTTTTACGTTTTTGTTACATTGGTTGTGGCTTATGTTTAATTTGCTACACTCTGATTCCAGTTAATCATAGTTATTTAATTTATTTTATTCCGCCATTTCTTGCAACTATGCAAGGCATGATTATGGCTTTTACCTCTTCAATAGTTACAAGAGTTACCCCTATAGAAATTAGAGCTGAAATCATGGGAATTACCACCAGCATTCGTGCCTTAGCCATGACAGTTCCAGGCGTATTATCTGGCTATTTGGCTGTAATTCATCAAGAGTTTCCCATTTTGATTGGTGGTATTTGCATATTAGTGGCCGCTTTAATTTTTTGGCTATTATTTAAACCGCAAAGATTTATTGATAATATTTAAAAGTAAAAGCCGCAGACAATTCTGCGGCTTTTATAATATCAGAGTGATTAATTGGCTTAAATTATGCTTCAGCTGTAACATTAACCTTAATATTTGCTTTTACATCATGATGAAGTATAACTGTAATATCAAACTCACCTATTGTTTTTAATGGTCCGTTAGGTAAAGTAACTTCTGATTTTTTAATTTCAACACCAGTTTTATTAACAGCCGCAACGATATCAAAAGATGTTACTGATCCAAATAATTTGCCATCAACACCAGCTTTAGCCATCACCTGAAAACTTTGACCTTCAAGTTTTGATTGTCGCACTTGAGCGCTAGCTAGTATGTCAGTTTGATTTTTTTCATATTCTGATCTTCTTGCTTCAAATTCTTTTAAACTTGCATCAGTAGCACGTTTAGCAAAACCAAAAGGAAGTAAGTAATTACGAGCATAACCATTAGCAACCTCTACTATATCCCCTAGACTTCCTAAATTAGCTACTCTTTGTAATAATATTATTTTCATAGTTTTTTCCTTCAATCAATAATCAATGTTGATCAGTATACGGAATTAATGCTAAAAATCTAGCACGTTTAATCGCTGCAGCTAACATTCTTTGATATTTAGCTGAAGTACCGGTAATACGAGAAGGAATAATTTTTCCAGTCTCAGTAATATAGCTTTTTAGTAATTCTGCATCTTTATAATCGATTTCGGCAAAGCTTTCAGCAGAAAAACGACAAAATTTTTTCTTTTTAATTGTTTGACGTGACATTTTATCTTATCCTTTAATTAACATATTAATTTATAAATTATTTAATACTAAATGACTAACGTTAAGTATAATTT
>JAPJMP010000234.1 GCA_026461645.1 Burkholderiales bacterium | reverse complement strand
TTAAGTTGTAATTATAACATTATATATTTTTAAATTCGTTTATATTGTTTAATAAGCTGTGCTTTTTCCCGATTCAATTCTCTTTCCTTTAAAACAGCACGCTTATCAAATAATTTTTTTCCTTTAGCTAAAGCAATCTCTGCCTTAACCCGACCTTTACTAAAATGTAAATTTAAAGCAACCAAACTATAACCACGTTGTTCGACTTTGCCAATTAATTTATTAATTTCTTGTTTATGTAATAATAGCTTCTTAATTCTTTCAGTATCTGGATTAACATGTGTGCTGGCAGAATATAATGCAGCAATATGACACCCCATTAACCACAGTTCACCATTTCTAATTTTTACATAACTATCTTTTAGCTGAACACGTCCTTCACGAATAGCTTTTACTTCCCATCCTTGTAACACTACTCCAACTTCATATTTATCTTCTATAAAATAATCATGTAGAACTTTTTTATTATTACAAATATTCATTTTATTCTATCTACTATTAATGTATATCAGTTAATAGTTTATTATGCAAATTAAACTCGCGCAACCACTTTATCCCGCCAATAAAGTCCAAAATCCCAAAAATTATGTAGGCAACACAAGTAAAAAATAAATGGTAATTATAATATAGCGGGACAGAAATAAAAACTGTTGCCGTGAAAATAAACCAGCTTTCAATTTGTTTTAATGCCGCCATATAGGTTGCAATTAAAGATATTGCGGTTAAACACGAATCAATCAGATAATCTTTATCTCCTGTTATTTTTAACAAATAATATAATATTAATGTTAAAAATATACCAACAATCACATAAATTAAATTCTGTTTTGGTGTAGAATGGCAAATTTGTTGTTTATGATGTTTTTGTCCCTCATCCGTCCACTTATACCAACCGTAAATTGCAAGAATAATAAAAAACACTTGCAATAATAAGCTGCCGTACAAATGCACTATAATAAACTGATAACCCAAAAGCAAAGAGCCAATAATATAACTAAGCCAAAACCACTTGTTTTGTATCATTTCTAGCAAAATACCAGCGACTGATATTATAAAAACTAAGATATCAATACTACTTATATTACTCAATTATCATATGCTCAAAAAATATTACCATTTATAAAGACAACTCCTCTTCAATTAATTTGTCATCTTCATTTGTGTTTTCTTCATTCTCTACTACTTTAGTAAAATCAACTAGCTTTTCATTTTTATCCAAATTGATTAAAGTTACACCTTGAGCCGATCTACCTGTCTTACGAATACTACTAACCTTTGTTCTAATTAACACACCACCTGTTGTAATTAAGACGATTTCATCTTTATCTTCAACTAACTGTGCACTAACTAACCTGCCATTACGCTTATTAACTGCAATAGCAATTACGCCTTTAGTGCCACGCTTAGTTTCACGATATTCTGAGACTGGAGTCCGTTTTCCATAACCATTTTCTGTAGCAGTTAATACTTGAGCATTTTCATCTTCAGTGGTTAGTAATGCAACCACTTTTGCGTCGGCAGCCATTCTGACCCCTATAACGCCTCGCGCCTGACGTCCTGTACTACGAACATGTTCTTCATTAAATCTTACAGCCTGTCCACTATCCGAGAATAACATTATTTCTTGTTTCCCATTAGTGATAATTACCCCAGCTAATGCATCACCCTCATCAAGATTAACTGCAATTATGCCACGAACACTTGGACGTGAAAAAGCACTAAGTTCAACTTTTTTGACTATTCCCTTTTCTGTCACCATGAAAATAAATTTATCGGAACTAAAATCTTTTACCGGCAAAATACTGGTAATTTTTTCATTGCTGCTAAGTGGCAATAAATTAACAATTGGACGTCCACGACTATTTCTGCTACCTTCAGGTAAATTATACACTTTGAGCCAATATAAGCGACCAAGGGTTGAAAAGCATAATACATAATCATGCGTATGTGCCATGAATATACTTTGAATAAAATCATCATCGCGAATATCTTGTGATGACTTACCACGGCCACCACGTTTTTGCGTGCGATATTCATCTATTGATTGTGTCTTAATATAACCTTCACGGGATAATGTTACCACCATATCACGAGGCGTTATAAGATCTTCATTATCAATATCAGAAGCATCAAAGGTAATTTCCGATTTGCGTGGGGTTCCATATTGCTGTTTTAATAATTTTAATTCATCGGCTATAATTGTATTTACCCGCTCCGGTTTAGTTAAAACATCTAATAAATCTAAGATAATATCCATAATTTCATGATATTCTTTAACAATTTTATCTTGCTCTAGGGCGGTTAAACGTTGTAATCTAAGCTCTAAAATTGCTTGAGCTTGAACTTCGGACAAATAATAACCATCAGACTGCAGTCCATTATGAGCTTCAAGCCAATCTGGTTTAACTTCATTTGAGTCTACTTTAGATAACATTGCCACCACTAAAGATGATTGCCAACCACGTTCCATCAATTTAACTCTAGCTTCATTTGGCGTAGAAGATGCTTTTATAATGGCAATCATTTCATCAACGTTCGCTAAAGCTACAGCCAACCCTTCCAAATAATGCCCTCTCTCTTTTGCTTTCTTTAATTCAAAAACAGTTCTGCGCGTTACTATTTCACGGCGGTGATAAATAAACTCTTCAATAATTTTTTTAATGTTTAGCAATTGTGGTTGTCCATTTACCAATGCTACCATGTTAATTCCAAATGTATCTTGCATTGAAGTTAACTTAAATAAATTGTTTAGAATAACATTAGCATTTTCATTTCTTCGAAGTTCAATCACTACGCGCATTCCATCCTTATCAGATTCATCTCTAATCTCGGTAATACCCTCAATAATTTTATCTTTTACCAGCTCACCAATTCTTTCACACAGCTTGGCTTTATTTACTTGATATGGCAATTCATCAATAATTATAGCTTCACGATCTTTAGACACCTCTTCAAAATGGGTCCTAGAACGCATAACCACTCTACCTCTTCCAGTTCTATAACCATCATGAACATCTTTAATTCCAAAAATATATCCTGCAGTCGGAAAATCAGGAGCAGGAATTATGTCAATAATTTCATCAATAGTAATTTCTGGGTTAGCTAACACGGCCAAACAACCGTCAACCACCTCATTTAAATTATGTGGTGGAATATTAGTTGCCATTCCTACCGCAATACCAGTCCCGCCATTAACTAATAAATTAGGTAGTTTAGATGGCAATACTAGTGGTTCTTTTTCACTTCCATCATAATTTGGGGCAAAGTCTACCGTTTCTTTATCAATATCAGCTAACATCTCATGCGCAATTTTAGCCATTCTAATTTCAGTATAACGCATTGCTGCAGGAGAATCTCCATCTACAGAACCAAAGTTTCCTTGTCCATCAATTAACGGATTACGTAAAGAGAAATCTTGTGTCATTCGCACAATAGTGTCATAAATAGCGGTATCACCATGCGGATGGTATTTACCCATTACGTCCCCGACAATACGTGCAGATTTTTTATAAGGTTTATTATAATCATTCGAGCATTCATACATTGAAAACAATGTCCTGCGATGAACTGGTTTTAATCCATCTCTAACATCAGGCAGAGCTCGTCCAACAATCACACTCATTGCATATTCAAGGTATGATTGCTTCATTTCAGATTCTATATTAATATTAATAACGTCTTTAGCAAACGATGGTGGCATAAATTCTAAATCATTGTTCATAAACTAATCCTAAAAAGGCAGCATAAGCAAAGTAACATATTAAATAAAGATATATTTTAGCATAAACACATTCAAAAAGTTATTTAGATTTTAATCATGGCACTGGAATTCAAAGACGCATAAATTTATTCAAAGAATAATGTGTTAGTTACTATTAATGCCAAAATTGTTAAATCAGTAATCATTTACGCGTAACAAATTAAATGATTATGCAATTTATTCATAAACCTCCACCTTTTAAATAGATACAACTATGTCCTAAAAGGAAGTAAAGGCTTATGCCAATTTTTAATTTTAAATGTGTTATTGAATTTTTAGTGTAGTAGTAATTTTAGTTTTTACCCACAAACATTCTTTGGTTAAATTACATTTTGCCATACATTGATTATTTTTTTTACTCCAGGTACTATCTATTGTTGTAATTTGGCTACTTTTAAATGTTTTCTGGGCTATAGCTTTCTGCATAATATTTATATCCTGGCAACATTCACCTAATGGATAATCTGCACAATTATTAGTGTCCTTTAATGGCATGGCAAAGATTATTTGCGGCACAATCAATAAAAGTGTTATTAATATTTTAATCGCAATTCTCCTTTAAAATTTTGTTTATAATTTAAATAACTTAGTTAGATATAAAGCTACACCTTGTTCGTCATGGTTACCTGCAATATCTTTGGCTTTGTCTTTAACATGATCCAAAGCATTTCCCATCGCAACCCCCAACCCAACTTGCGACAACATTGAGATATCATTTTCAGAATCACCAAATGCTATTATTTCTGAGCTAGCAACATTCTTCAATTTAGCTAAATGTTTAAGTCCATTATATTTAGAAATACTATTACAAGTTATTTCTAAATAATTTTTATGCGAAAAACTTACCTCTAAAGATTTATCTAAAGACAAAATTTTCTGCGCCTGCTGTAACAGTTGAGTACTTCCAGTTAAAGTAATTTTATTAACTAATTTAGGAATTTCTTTTATTAAAGAATTAGTATTATATACTTTATCTTCCAAATCTGTAAACTCTGAAGGATATTCAACTGCCCATATCAATTCATGATAATAATGACGAGATACTCGTGTGTCAACCATAGATAAAAGATTTTGTATTCGACTAATTGCAAAACTTTTACTATAAGGAATTTCTAACTTATTATTAATAATTAAGCCGCCATTTAAAGCGATAATAAAATCATTTGTTATTCCAATTGCATCAGCCAACTTAAAAACTGATTGTGGCACTCTGGCACTTACTAAAGTAAAAATTATTCCTTTTTTCTTAAGTTCAGCTACCACATCAATTAACATTGAACATACTTTATTGTTACTATCAACAATAGTACCATCTATATCAAAGGCTATTAATTTATATTTATGTGATGACATCACCGGCACCCTTACTTATTAAACAAATTAAATTTTGGCTTTACTCCATTTATGAGGTAAAATAGATGTACCAATTTGTAAATTAGAGTATTTTATTAATTATGCAACAAAAAAAATTAATTTTCCCAATATTTATCCTATGGTTAT
>JAPJMP010000233.1 GCA_026461645.1 Burkholderiales bacterium | reverse complement strand
TAAATACGAAGCAGTTAGATATATGCTTTGAAATGCTATATTTAGTAAGCATTTCAAGCAATATTACAAAAGACACCTAACTGCTGAATCTAGGATTATTGATTAATCAATTTGGCAAAAGTTGGCCGCTATATTTATTCATTATTATATTTTTTAGTGATTGTGCAAATTGTACAATAAATATAAAACAATGATTGACGTTAGTTTACACTTTTAATGAATTAATCTGAAAGGTAATCAAATAATTGTCTTCCTACTTCAAAATTATGCACTCTTTATAAAATAAATCATTGATAAATATGGCACATAAATTATCAATAAAATTATTATACTTTATGGTTTAAGTGGTTTTAGTTATATAATTTCTCACCGTCATAGCATCGATAATTCTGCCATTCTTTCCAGAACTATTTAAAAAAACCATAATAATTGGTTTTTTATTAATAAAGGAGTAGAGGACTAAACAGTGTCCAGCCTCATTTATGAAACCAGTTTTAGATAATGCAATATCCATTTTTCCAGTTCTGACTAAGGCATCACTATTCATATAGTGATGTGCCCAATTATCTCCTAATAAAACATCAGCACCTTTAGTAGTAGTATCTTCACGAATTAAAGGATAATTAAATGCTGCTTGGACCATTTTAGCTAAATCTGCAGCAGTAGATTGATTGGATTTCGTTAATCCAGTAGGATCATAAAATTGAGTATTGATCATTCCCAGACTTTTGGCTTTAGCATTCATCTTTTGAATAAAAACATTTATTCCACCAGGATAAGCAGTGCGCGCAATGGCATACGCAGCTCTATTTTCTGATGACATTAATGCTAATAGTAATAAATCTTTACGTTTTAACTCCATGCCCACTCTAAGTCGTGAATAAGTGTTTTTTAAAGTATCAATATCATTGGCACTAATTTCAACATATTGATTCAAATCGGCTCCGGAATCAAGTAGTACCATTGCTGTCATTAATTTTGAAATCGATGCAATTGGCATTTTTTTATTTGAATTCTTATTTACTAAAATTTGTCTATTATCTGCATTTAATACAAGAGCTGAATAAGAATAAAGTCTTGGTTGATTTTTGCTTGATGGTAAATTATAAGTATCTTTCGTGTTATTGTTTAATTCTGCTGCAGCAAGATTGAATGAGTCTAATTTTGAAGCATTAGTATCTTCAACTGTAGCTACTTTATTTGTGGTTGCTGAATTTGTCAAGTGATGACGATAATGATGACGATGATGATGCTTTTTTTTATGATAGGCTGTAGCATAACAACTTGACGAGAAAGAAATTGCCGCTATAGTAATTAATAATACTCGTATCTTCATTTAAATCCATCCCTTAATAATGGTTAAAGATTATTCGTACTCACTTGGGGAGAGAATTTTATAATCTTTCACAAGTTCTTTAAGAATATTAATTGAATTATCAAGATTATTTAAATTTAATTCCTGAATTAATGAGGTTATTTTATCATGTAATATTGAATAATTTACAAATTCTTCATTTGCTTTCATAATTCTTGGATTAGCTGTTGCCTCAGGGTTATTACCAATTAACAACTCTTCGTATAATTTTTCACCAGGTCTTAGTCCTGAAAATGTTATTTCAATGTCGCCATTAGGATTAAATTCATCACTAACATTATAGCCGCTTAAGTTAATCATTCTTGTTGCTAAATCCAAAATTTTTACTGGGTTACCCATATCCAGTACAAAAACCTCACCACCATTGGCCATGTTGCTCGCTTGAATTACAAGCTGAACTGCTTCATGAATTGTCATAAAATATCGTATAATTTTGGGGTGGGTTACGGTAATTGGCCCACCAGCTTTAATTTGTTCTTTAAATAATGGTACTACTGAACCTGAAGAGCCCAAGACATTACCAAATCTAACCATAGTAAAAATAGTATGATCGGAAATACTATTGAATGCTTGCAAAATCATTTCCGCTAAGCGCTTACTTGCACCCATAATGTTAGTTGCCCGTACCGCCTTATCAGTTGAAATAAGAACAACAGTATTAACATTATGCTTTAGTGCAGCTTTTGCTACTATATATGTGCCAATAGAATTGTTTTTAATGCCAATAATTGGATTAAACTCAACCATTGGAACATGCTTATAGGCTGCAGCATGGTAAATAGTATTTACTTCATAAGTTTTAATTATCAAATTAATTAAACTTTCATCAGTAACCGAACCCAAAATTGAAACTATTTTTAATTGTGGAAATTTGTTATTGATTTCCTTATCAATTAAATAAAGTAAATATTCTGAAACATCAAATAATATTAATAATTTAGGTTCAAGCTTAGCAATTTGTCTGACTAGTTCACTTCCAATCGATCCACCAGCACCTGTAACCATTACATTTTCACCAAAGATATTTTTATGCATTAGTTTCATATCTGGTGCAATTGGTTCTCGTCCAAGTAAGTCTTCAACTTCAACTTCTTTAATATCATTCGTTGTGATTTCCCCACTAATTAAATCATTTAAACCAGGTAAGGTTTTAACTTTAATTGATAAGGGCTCAATTTGATTAATAATTTCAATCTTTTTAGAATTAGATAACGATGGTATAGCAATAAGTACTTGTGCAATATTATATTTTTTAATTAAAGTAGTTAACATTTTAGGCGAATAGACTGTTATACCACGAATTGTTTTACCCCATTTATTGCGATCATCATCTAGCAAAACAACAGGGTTGTATTCATAGCTATTGAGGAGGGCCACACAAGTTTGTATTCCAGCACTACCAGCGCCATATATAGCAACATTGGACTTATTTGCATTATGCATCTTATTTTGAATGCCACGCATTATAAAACGGGTGCCACCAATGTAGGCTAGAGCAAAAACCCAATAAATTATTATTGAAGTCTTAGGAAAAGAGTAAATATGAAAGAAATATACACATAAAATTAACATTATAACTGATAGACTAACGCCAGAAAAGACAATCAATACAACCTTTTCATCGAAATACTTAATTACTGCCTTATATAGACCAAAATAAATAAAGATTGGAATGGTCCACAGTGGGAGAGCTAAAAACAGCCATAAATGATTATCTAGTTTATGGTCCCATACTCCACCTAAACGGAGTAACACTGAGGTAAATAAAGCTAATGGGAGTAAAATAAAATCAAATAGTAATAAAGCTTGTATATTTTTAAGTTTTATTGTAGATAGTAAATTTAAGATATAATTT
>JAPJMP010000232.1 GCA_026461645.1 Burkholderiales bacterium | reverse complement strand
TTTGACGATAAAATTGTTATTGCTGAAATTACCAAGCAACAAAAAGAAATTTTTGCACTATGCAGCGTCATAGTGCCCAAAATTTGCGGAATTTAGGAAATTGTGAATCTAAGCTAGCCATTTAGGCTAGCTTTTTTTACAGTAAGAAAATTTGATCAACTAATTTTTTAATTCCGGTATAAGCCTCGGCTATGTTTTGCGCTAGCATGTAAGCAGGTGTTGATACAACTTTATTGACACTATCAACATGAATTTCATCGACAGTATGTTTAAAGTGTTTTGCTCCTTTTGTTTCTAATAATTTAATTAATTCCGAATCATTACCAATGGTAAAATTTACTGTAGAGCCATAAATAATAGGTATCATGGCCGGAGCAATACAAATAAAACCAACTGGTTTCTTATGTTGCGTAAAACTCAAACATATATTTTTAATTGCTTCGTCAACAGTGTAGTCTGCTCCAGCATAAGCTAAAGAGAACAAATTAAAAGCAGTGCCATTGCCGCCAGGAATAATTAGCGCATCAAAGCTATTATAATCTAATTCATTAATCGGTTTAACCGCACCACGAGCAATTCTAGCGGATTCAACTAACATGTTTCTTTTTTCTTGTGGCACCGGTTGCTCTGATAAATGATTCACTACTTGATATTGTTCTTTATCTAAACTAAAACATTGATAGCTGCCACCATTTTGCACAATAGATAGCAAGGTTAATACTGATTCATGGATTTCTGAACCGTCCCATCTGCCACATCCAGCCAAGATCACTGCAATTTTTTTAGTCATATTAAGTACTCCATATTAAAATTTTAAACCGGTGTTAATTTTTTGTGCAATTTCATAAACAGCGTTAGAAATATTTGCTTGTTCCAAGATTCTATTTAAACATACTTTAGCTAATTTCTTATAATTATCTGCTAAATATACTGTAGAGTTAAATCCAGAAGTTAGTCTGCTAGCAACGCTTGGATTAAATTTATCAATAGAAATAATTTTATCAGTCAAAAATGAATAACCGTCCATCGAATGAAAGATATTACAGTTTCGACTAAATGCGCCTAATAATGAATATATTTTATTTGGATTAGTAGCAATAAAAGCTTTATTTACCATTAATTTTTCCAATTGATCTATTGTGGCTAAATCACTTAGTGCTTGTATGGCAAACCATGTATCTATAACCAATTCATGATTTTGCCATTGTTGATAAAAGGCATCAAGCAATTGTGTACGAATCGGGGTATTAATATCAATAGTGGCACTAATTACCGCAAAACTGTCGGTCATATTATTCGAGTTATTGTATTGTCCTAAAGCCAGAGTTTCAAAAAGTTGTAAACTATGCGGGTTATTAAGTTTAGTTGCTAGAGAGTTTAAAATATAGCTTAAGGCAATATTTTTAAGTGACCGTTTGCCAAAATGTCTAAAATCATAAGTATTATTGCTAGATAGACATAAATTATATTGTTCCAACCAACTATCAAAAAGAACTGTGCCAAGTTGATGCTTGATTGAATCAATTGCTTTACTTAATATATGAGGCTGAACATTTTTAATCACAGTTAACATTTCAGAAAAACTAGGTAAAGAAAAACATATAGCTCTAAATGCTGGTTCTAAATTAGGATTGTCTAATAAATTTTTGCAGGTGGTAAAAAACTGATTATCCTCAATAATTAATGAATTTTTATTGTGCAGTTTATTATATAATTCAATGATTTTATCTTGAAAAATTTGTTGTACTGATAATAACGATTAAATTCATTATTATCATGATTGATCAACAGCAAACGCTCATTTGCATTTAATTTAAAATCAACTTTAACCGGAGCTGAAAAATCGCGTAATAGTGAAGGCGTGGGTTTATGTTTAATATTTTTAAAAACAAATTTATTAGTTGTATCTGTTACTAATAATACTACACCATCTTCATGCTTGATATATTGTCCTTGTTCAGGTTTGATGTCGATTAATTCATGCCCACTGGAAGATAGAAGCCCCATTTTAAGCGGAATTAACATTGGTTTTTTTTCTGGTTGATTTGGTGTCGCAGCTATTTGTTGCGTAATAGTTAAATGATATTCATGATTTAAACTATCATAGGTTTCTTTAATGGTTAAATGTGGAGTTCCAGCTTGAGAATACCATAACATAAATTGGTTTAAATCAACGCCATTGGCATCGATCATGGCTTGGCAAAAATCTTCGCAAGTTGCAGCGCTACCATCATGTTTTGCCAGATATAAGGCCAAGCCACGATTAAATCCATCTTTGCCAAGAATAGTTTGGTACATGCGTACAACTTCTGCACCTTTATTATAAACAGTGTTAGTATAAAAATTATTAATTTCTAAATAAGATTCTGGTCGCACTGAATGAGCCAAAGGCCCAGCATCTTCAGGAAATTGATGTTGGACTAAATCTTTTACTTCAAAAATTCTTTCAACAGAGCGATTATGCAAATCTGAGGAAAATTCTTGGTCGCGAAAAACGGTTAAGCCTTCTTTTAAAGATAACTGAAACCAATCGCGGCAAGTTACACGATTTCCAGTCCAATTATGAAAGTATTCATGGCCAACTACCGACTCAACATTTAAAAAGTCAGTATCTGTGGCAGTATTTTTATTGGCTACAATATATTTAGCATTAAAAATATTTAAACTTTTATTTTCCATTGCTCCCATATTAAAATCATTAGTAGCAACTATCATAAAATTATTTAAATCATATTCAAGATTAAAGCGCTCTTCATCCCATTTTAATGCACGTTTCAAAGAATGCATAGCGTGATGACAATCATTAATGACATCATTATCAGCAAAAATTTCGAGTTTAACTGGTTTGCCAGATTTGGTTATATAGCTGTCTTCAATTTTAGATAAATTAGATACAACTAAAGCAAATAAATAACTTGGTTTTTTAAAGGGATCGTGCCAAACAACATACCGATAAGCGATATCATTAATAATTTTAATTTCATTTGAAATTTTATTGCCATTGGATAGGAGTGAATTATATAATTTATCTTGACAAATAATGGTTGTAGTGTATTTGGTTAATACATCTGGACGATCTAAAAAATAAGTGATTGATCTAAATCCCTCTGGTTCGCATTGAGTAAATAAGTTGTTATTTGCAGCAAATAATCCCATACATGATTTATTGTTCCATGGGTACAATTGAGTTACAATGTTTAATTTAAACTTATTGGGTAAATTAGTTAAAGTCAGTCCGGCAGCATTTAATTGATAAGAATTGCTACTTAAAGTATTATTATCAAGCTTAATTGCGAGTAATTGAGCGTTGCCATCTAAGGTTAGAGTATTAGCTGTGGTATTAGGGTTTTTATAGTAAATTGCATCAGATGTAACTTCAACGCTTTGATCTTCTTTGATATTAAAGATTAAATTGACACTTTCAATCCAGAAGTTAGGTTGTTGATAATCCTTTAAGTATTTGACTGTTTTTGTCATTTATTGCTTCCCATAAAAATATTATTTGTTTAAGTATTCGCTAGTTGCCATTTCTTGAAGACGGCTAATTGTTCGAGCAAATTCAGCAATTAAAGTCCCAGCCGAATATATTTCTTTAATTGCAACACTAGATGAAATTGAAACCTTACAATTATGATCATATAATATATCTATTAACCAAGTTAAACGTCTGGCGCAATCATTTTCTTTATCATTTAGTGCATAAATATTACTTAAAATAAACCATTTAAATTGTTTGACTAAATCAATATAATCTAACTGACTTCTTTTATCACCACAAATTACTTTAAAATCAAACCAAATGATATCACCACCCATTTTGATGTAGGGAATATCGCGGTGTAAAATAGTAATGGTTTTATTTACATTGCACGGCAAATAATTATTGACCTTATTAAAAATATCTTCTAACATTATATTTGCTTGTGGTTCATTAATTAAAATTAGTTTGCTATTTGAGTTAAAACGAAGACGATAATCACTTTGACCATTTAAGGCTAAAACTTGCAATTTTTGTTGCAATAATTCAATTGCCGGAATAAAACGTTCACGCATTAAACCATTTGCATAAAGGTCTCGCGGATGATTATTGGATGTGGTTACAATATAAATTTGCTGAGCAAACAAAGAGCTAAATAAATTTTTTAAAATCATAGCTGAAGCAATATCATTAACTGTCATTTCATCTAAAAATATTATTTGATATTGTTTGCGTAAATTTTTAGCAACAACAGCTAATGGGTTGTTAACCGCTTTTAAATGGGATAGCTGCTGATGAATTTGTTCCATAAATTCATGAAAATGAATTCTTAATTTATTATCTGTGGGAAAAACATTAAACAATTCATTCATAATCATAGATTTACCAGCACCAACTGTACCATAAATATAATAACCGTTGTGCTTGGGTTTTTTAATCCAGGATAAAACTCGACAACTTTTATTAAAATTATTTATAAATTGGTCTAGTTGTTGTAAAATATAGATTTGACCAGCATCAAATTCGAGAGATTTCTTTTGAACTTGGGCTTGGTACCAGCTTTCAAGTATATTCATTTTTACTTTTACTTTACTAAATTGAAGAGTAATTTTACCTTATTTAGTTTTTAAAAATATGATTTTTTGTTATCAGGGTTATTATATAAGATGCTAAATGATCCGCGTTGTTATACTGCAGATTTCCCCCAAACTAATTTATTAATTAATTTGGCGCTATCGGCGCAAGATACCATACTAGATGCTACCATAGCTAAACTATTGCAGGAGCAAAAGGATGAAGCAATAAATGTGGCAATAAATTTAGCACCAAGCCATAAAGTAAGTTTTAGTATTTGGCAGTCTTTAAATCGTGTGATTAATGATGCCGAGGTGTTTAATCTAAATAACTGTTTCACTCAATTATTTACTATTCCTATAGTTATTGTAGCAGGCAGTAAACAGCAACAACAATTGCAAGGACAAATTGAGGTAACTGTTTTAAATGATTTTTTTTATCAACAGCAAATTGTTTCCAAGGATACAGATTTTTTTATTTCAGGGAAATTACTTGATTATCAAACTATCGCATCATTTAAACCATCACAAATTTTTTATTGGTCGCGCAATATCAACAAATCCAGCTTATGGTTACCAATAAAGGTAGAGGGTAATGTAATTGATACTCTAAATGAAGGAGTTTTTTTGCGCTATTTGGTTGGTGCCATTGTTAGCAATTCTAAACAATTGAGTATTGACTATCAAAATTTACAACAAAATTTACTAAAACTAACACAACTAATTCATCAACAACTAAATATACCTAATGTGACCTTTTTCCCAATTTGTTATCAACCAGTTGCCTTATCTAATGCCGCTCAATGTGGCAATCAGTATCGTTTAGAGATAGCGTTGTCAGTTGCATTTAGTAATATTGTTAAACAGATTAGAACTAAAAATTTAACTCCTATTGCTGTAATTAGCAATACTGATGAAGCAATTAAAATAATAATTAAAACGCAAACCGAAAGTGACCTGAAAGAAGAGTCGCTGTGGACACTTAATCGGGTTGATGATTTTAATCAAATATTAAAAATAATTACCGACTTACTAAACGATATCGGGGTTGAGATAAAATATGCTTAAAGATTTAATCGAAGAAATTAATGAAATTTTGCCACAAACACAATGTACTAGATGTGGCTATCCTAATTGCAATGAATATGCTACAGCAGTAGCACAAAATACTGCAGATATCAATCAATGTCCTCCAGGTGGAGATTTGGTAATTAAGCAATTGGCAACATTATTAAATAAATCGGTTAAAGCCCTTAACCCTGAAAACGGTAGTATTAAACCACGGCAAATTGCAATAATTAAGGAAGAAGATTGCATTGGTTGTACTTTGTGTATAAAAGCATGTCCAGTAGATGCTATTGTTGGTGCTAATAAAATGATGCATACGGTGATTGAGGATTATTGTACAGGTTGTGATTTATGTCTGCCGGCCTGTCCAGTAGATTGTATAATTATGGTAGATGCAGTTGATGACAATTGGTCTAAAGCACAAGCTCAGGCAGCAAAACAGAGGTTTGATAACCGTAACTTACGCAAGCAAATCGAATTAAAGGAGCGCGAAGCAAGATTAAAACGAATTCGTGAGAATAAAAATTAAAATTGCTGCTGAAAAATATATGCTGAAATTTATTAAAGAAAAATTATATTATCACACTTTCATAGAAAGTAAATCATTTAAGAACAGATTACTAAGTAATGAGTTATTAAGCAATAGCTTACTAAAATTTTTATTATTAATTGCGTTGTTAACTAATATTTTTGGCTTGTGCTTTCCCATCTTAGGTAGCAATGATTCTAATTTTTATGCGGTTGTAGCGAAAGAGATTTTAAACTCTGGCAATTGGATTAATTTAACCTTTGCCCATCAAGATTGGTTGGATAAACCGCATTTTCCATTTTGGCTTACTGCTGTTTCTTTCAAAATTTTTGGCATAAATACCTTTGCCTATATTTTACCAGGATTTATATTTAACCTTTTAGGAGTTAGATATACTTATTTATTAGCAAAACATTTTTATAACCATCAAGTTGGATTAGTCGCCAGTATTATTTATTTATCAGCATTACATTTAATGTTGTCTGCGATTGATGTACGTGCCGAAGCCTTTTTATTGGGTAGTATTATTCCTGCTTGTTATTATTGGTTGTTGTATCAGCAGCAGGAGCAATTAACAATATCACTATTATTTAAAGGATGTGTGTTTAGTGCAATAGCAATAATGTCCAAAGGTATCTTTGTCCTGCTGCCAATTTTTAGTGGGCTAATATGTTTACTTTTGTTTAATCATAATTTAGTTAAATTCATAAAAATTAAATTACCGGCAGCCTTGATTTTAATCGCTATTTTTATTTTACCGGAAATTATTAGTTTATATATGCAGTTTGATCTGCATCCTGAAAAAATAATTTATGGTCATACGCATGTATCCGGAATAAAATTCTTTTTTTGGGATAGTCAATTTGGCCGGTTTTTTGATACCGGGCCAATAGTTAGCGGGCATCATGGTTATGATTTTATGCGCTATTTTTATTTTCTTCATACTTTTTTGTGGGCGTTTCTACCATGGAGTATTATTGCTGTAGTTGCACTTTGGAGTATTGTTAAAGATTTTAGCTTCTCTTCAGATTTACCCAAAGTAGCAGAAAATAAAGGAACACATGTTTTTTTAATCGGTAGCATCTTTCCAAGCTTTATTTTATTTAGTTTAACCAAATTTCAACTTGACCATTATACTAATATTTTATTTCCTTTTGTCAGCATTATTTGCGCAGCTTGGATTTGTAATAAAGCTACTCGAGTAGTGACACATCCAGTATTTTATTTTCAAATATTCTTATCCTATATAATTTGTGGTATTGTACTAATTCTAGCATTATTACTATTTAACGGTAAGATGCTAGTGTTTATGATGGGTTTAGCTATTATTTGTATTGCCTTATTTGCAATTTTTAATAATAATCGAGGATTAAATAAAGCTATAGTTTACTCAGTATTTTCGATTTGTCTGGCTTTTATTTTACTCATGTTAATTGGTGGTAGATTATATTTACGCTATGATGCTGGTTATAATATTGCCCAAGTTATAAATCAACAAGTTCCAGTTTCATTAGTTGATTATAAGGTAAATTATTCAAGTCTTGAATTTCATGCGGATGATTCATACTTAAGAATAAGCGATGAAAGTCAATTGTTGGCATTATCCCCACCGTACTATTTGGTTACAAACTCAGATCAATGGAATATGCTTGAATCAAAAGTTAAAACTGGTGAAAAAGTGAATACCTTTTCGTGGATTCCTCAAAATCAATACATTAGCACTTTATTTAGTTTAGCGCAACGAAATAAATATATGCAGCAATTAGTTTTAATTTATGTTGCAAAATTAAAGTTAAATAGTAAGAAACAAATTGTAGTTCATAGTAATGAAAGTGCAAGTGAAACAGAGAATGACACAGATACGGATGTCCAATAAATATTAATAAGAGATAAAAATAATGATTAAAAGAATTGTGATTTTTGGCATGGTGTTATTTGGCTTTGTATTATTGACACCGTTACTTGATCAGTATGTGGCTAAATTAGCCTACAATGAAACTACCAGAAGTTTTTATGGTGAAACACACTTTTGGTGTCAAGCAATTTATCGGTTTGTGCCATTTATTACAGCTAGTATTATTTCCATTATGCTAATGCGAATTATTGGCGTAAAATTATTTAAGTTAAATGCTATTAGCAGAAAAAATGCTTTAATTATTTTGTTATGTTTAGCACTTGGTCCTGGATTAATGGTTAATTATATTTTTAAGAATCATTGGGGTAGACCTAGGCCATATCAAGTTTTACGCGACGGCCAAACATATAGGGCAGTGTGGCAACCACAATTTAATATGCCCAATAATAATAGTTTTCCTAGCGGGCATGCTTCAATTGGATTTTTTTTGGGTGTGCCTTTTTTAGTGGCATTAAAGCGTAAAAAAGCAATTATTATTGGTTCAGCAGCTGGAATGTTTATTGGTTTAGTGCGAATATTACAAGGGGGACATTATTTAAGTGATGTGGTACTTTGTGGTGTTTTGATCTATATTGTTTCCGAGTTGATTATTTATATGGTAAATAGAATTGATTGGCCAAGAAAAGAATAAAGGAATATTAGTTGTGACAAAAAAAATTTGGGGACTATTTATTGC
>JAPJMP010000231.1 GCA_026461645.1 Burkholderiales bacterium | reverse complement strand
TTTTGTTAAGTAGCTTGATAAATTCAGCATAACAGCCTTGAATATCGCCTATTGCATAACGAGCCATAGAATATATTTTGTTACCTAAAAGTATTTTTCATTAAAATAATGTATTATCTATAATACTAAGATTAATTTTAGCATAAAATGAAGTCAATTAATTGAATAAAATCGATTTTTCAGTAATAAAGTGCTCCACTATAGCAAAGTTAAAAGCACATTATTAACCCCAATGTCACCATAATGGTTTATGGAGTTGTGATATTTCATTTAAATAGTCTAATTAAATTTTAGATTTAACAGTATCATTTATAAGGTTGGATAATCTTATCCAACTGTCGGATGCTTTAATTTGTAAATCTGGGTTTAATATATATTTACCTATAGTTATCCGCTTAAACAATTTACGACTATATGGATAATTGCTATTAATCTCATTTCTTGATAATACGGAGTTAATGTACATTATACGTATTTTGGCTTCGGAAATAATTTCAGTATCGGTAAAGTGGTTCAGTTTTGATATGATCCAGTTATTATTAAATATAATGTTTATTTTATTGCTGCCATTTGGTGCATTGAATGAAGATAGAATAATATTGAGAAATAAAAATTCAATTTTATTGGCACCAATTTTAACTAACTTGTTATCGATTTGTAGTGATACATCCTGAGAGCAAAGATTCATATATAAGTTAGTAATTTTATCAGCAGATATTTTTTTGAGGTTGGAAAATAGGATAGATAGAAAAATTTGCAGTGCAGTACGTGAATAATTGTCAACTTCACTTAGACTGGCACCGTGTTGTAATAATTCAGCAACATGAGCATCATTTAGCATATAGGCAGCACACATTAATGGAGTTAAGTTAAATTGATTTCTAAAATTTAGACCATAGCGGTTAATTTTATCCAGCATTAATTTTGGGTTTCTAAAGGTATAATCTGCGAAATAAGTGTCTTTTAGAATTATGTAAGATTTTTCTAAATTTTGCGATGCCTTGATCTCAAGCGCTTTAAATTTACTAATAGTCTCATTGTCATTATAAATCATAGCGTAGTTTAATATTCTAATTTGGTCTTTTTTATTAATTATGTTATTGGCAAACAATTGAGTTCGTATAGTTTGATATTCGTTAACAGTCATTACTTCCCAAGGAACTTTAGAGTAATGCAAAATTTGTTCTTCGATAGCCTGCGTTTGTTCCATCTTTCCTTGCTTGGCTAATTTTGCTGCTTCAGCAGCCCAATCTTCTAAAGAAGACTTATCCTCCTGCAGATTTATTTGTTGAATTTGATTAATATTTAATAGACTAATAAATGGATGTTGGGGTGAACTTTCAATTAGATAAATATTTTTTGTGGCACGGGTAATTACTACATACAAGGAGTTTACATAAAACTTGTAAATTTCCAATGATTTGTCAGTTTTTTCTTTGGTCCGTGCATAAATAAATTCAGTGGTTAAATATTCATGACAAACACCTTTGGCAATATCAATATATTTATTTTCACTAGAGATGAAATCAAATAAAATTACATTTTCATATTCAAGCCCTTTGGCTTCTTGTGGCGTAAAAATTAATGGAGTATTTAGTACCTTCTTAGCCCTTGCTTTATCTGCTTCATGTAAAACTAATACCGCATATTTAATTGATTTGGAAGTTCTCTCATTGAGTATTTTTACCATGTCTGATTTTGCATCAATACAACTAACTTCGCCATGATTAGTTGAAGTGCTAGTTACTAAAAAGTGACTTTCTTTATCTATAGAGCCAAACTTGTAATTTTTAAGTTTTAGAACTCTATTGGCAAGCTCAATTACTTCTGGCGTATTGCGGTAGTTTTTGGTCAATAAACATGTAATATCACGCGATTGTAATTCTTCTGTTTGATAAAAATAAGATTTTAATTTTGACCAAGAGAAAAAATTGGGATGGACTATTTGATTAGCATCGCCGCATAAAAAAAAGTTAGCCGACCTAATCAAGCATTTTAATACTAAATCCAATTGACTATTGGTAAAATCTTGAATTTCATCTACAAAAACTGCCTCATATTTCGTTTCAATTAGTCTTGCATATTCATGTGATATTATATTTGCATCATATAGATTGCTCTCGTGTAGAAAATCTAAGTATTTGATAAATAGCTGGTATACCTCTTTACGCTCATGTTCAAGATAAATTGACTGCTTAATTCCTAAATTGAAATAGGCATCAGCACTTAAGTAAGGAACACTTGAATTTGAACCAGTAATAACGCCTTTAAATTCTTCAAATATTTTGCGACCATCATCTAGCCATCGAGGTTTATTTTGTAGACTAAACCATTTTAGAAAGTCATAAACAGTTACCTCTTTAGCGCTTTGAATTTTTATTGTTTCTAATAATTCATTAAATGATAAAAAATCTACCTCTTGATGTTCATTGTCATAATGTTGACTATAATATAATTGTTTGGTATTTTGTACTAAATAACTAGATAAACTAACATAAAGAATTTTACCGGTAAGTGTTTTTAATTTCTCGAGCATTAAGGATGTTTTACCGCTACCTGCAGAACCAATTAAGATTAATGGCATTGGATAATTAATTACAGCTGATTGTTCGTCATCAAACATTATAAACTTATCTAAGAAGTGTACCTGCTTATTATTTGTTACAATTTTCAGTTGCGCAACTTCATCTAATACAACATCTGTATTTAAGGATTGTGATATAGTTTCTTCATCTATACTACTTACGCCACGTAAAAATCGTGATTTAGCATATTCGTGATTACGAATGATTTCTAAAATGACCAAGTAAGTTTTATTTTGATATTTAAGTGGAGCAAAAAGAATGCGATTACTATCATCAAGCTTAGCTCGCAAATAATTACTTGGTTTTAATTTTTTAACTTCTGCTGATTTAAAATCACCCACCTGTAACATTTGAACTATTTTGTCAAACTTTGCTTTTAATCCATTATAGTTTAGGTCACTATAATACAAAATATCATATGTCATTTTATGCTACTACCCCTTTTATTCTTATAATATTTACTATTGAGCAAATTCCACTCCACACAAATTTAGCTAAATGAAATTTACCATTACTCCAAAGCATCATTTTTTTAAAATATGCTACTCAATATCTCTATTTTAAAATATTTAATTCACTTTTTGTGTTATTTTAACCCATTTTTTGCACTACTATCTTATTAACTTGCTATTTACAACAGGTTTAAAACGGTCTTAATGTAAATTATAATCAGGAATTGACCCATTTAGAGCAAAAATTATATTTAAATTTGACCCACCCTAAAAAGTATAATGAGCCCAGTTGTCAATACCAAATTTAATCATTTCATAGAAATAATTTCATAATTACGCAGCATCCTTTGACTTTACTGCATTTATATCTAG
>JAPJMP010000230.1 GCA_026461645.1 Burkholderiales bacterium | reverse complement strand
TTTTGTTAAGTAGCTTGATAAATTCAGCATAACAGCCTTGAATATCGCCTATTGCATAACGAGCCATAGAATATATTTTGTTACCTAAAAGTATTTTTCGTTAAAATAATGTATTATCTATAATACTAAGATTAATTTTAGGATAAAATGAGGTCAATTAATTGAATAAAATAAACTCGCAACAATTAAATCAGCAACAACTAGCCGCTGTTAATTATGTAACTGGTCCATTATTAGTGATAGCTGGGGCCGGAAGTGGCAAAACTAAAGTTATTACTGAAAAAATAATGCATTTAATTACGAGCGTTGGTTATAGCCCAAAAAATGTAGTAGCAATTACCTTTACCAATAAAGCTGCAAAAGAAATGCTCGAGCGACTTAAAGCTAAATTAGCCGCAAAAGAGCGTGAAGGTTTGACTATTACTACCTTTCATTCCTTGGGGCTTAAAATTTTAAAAGAAGAAGCACATTTACTTGGCTATAAACCAAACTTTACAATTTTAGATAGTTATGATTGCGGCAAAATTATTAGTGATAATTTACAAACAACCGATAAAGCTTTAGTTAGAGGCTTGCAACATAAAATTTCGTTGTGGAAAAATAGTTTTACCAGTGTCGATAGTTTGAAACATCAAGCGCAAGATGCTGTTGAGTTACAGCATGCGCAAGTTTATGAACAATATCAAGCCACGCTTAAATCGTATCAGGCGGTTGATTTTGATGATTTAATTATTTTGCCAATTATGCTGCTGGAGCAAAATTTAGCAACTTTATATAAATGGCAACAACGAATTGGCTATTTATTGATTGATGAATATCAAGATACTAATGATAGTCAATATAAATTGATTAAACTACTAGTTGCGCGTGAACAAAAGTTTACCGCTGTGGGTGATGATGACCAATCAATTTATGGCTGGCGTGGGGCTAATGTTGAAAATTTAAGGCAATTAGAACAAGATTTTAAGCAGTTAAAAATTATTAAATTAGAACAAAATTATAGATCAACTAATACGATTTTAACTGCAGCCAATCAAGTAATTCATAATAACAATAATGTTTTTGCTAAAAAATTATGGAGTGAATTTGGACAAGGTGAGGCAATTAAGATTTTTGCCTGTAAAAATGATGAAGAAGAAGCAGAGATGGTGGTGCGGAGAATAAAATTGCATCAAGCGTTATACAATAGTAAATTTAGTGATTATGCTATTTTATATCGGAGTAATTATCAAGCACGTATTTTAGAACAAGTTTTAAGAAACCAACAAATTCCTTATGATATCTCTGGGGGGCAGTCATTTTTTGAATATAGTGAAATTAAAGATATTTGTGCTTATTTACGTTTAGTGGTTAATGAAGATGATGATGTGGCATTTATTCGTGCCATTACTACGCCTAAAAGAGGTATTGGCAGTATTACCTTAGACAAATTGACTCAATATGCAACAACACGTCAGGTATCTTTATTTGAGGCAATGTTCGAAGAAGGTTTTGCGCAAATTGGTGGAGCGCATCAAGTAAGTGAATTATTAGCTTTTGGTAGTTTAATTAATAATTTACAAAATAGTGTTAAAAGTAGCAGTGTTAATGATTTACTGCAGCAGTTAATTACGGCAATTCATTATGAAGAATATTTGTATACTTATGAAACAGCAGCTGTTGCAGAAAAAAAATGGCAGAATGTTGTACAGTTAGTTACCTGGCTTGGTAAAAAAGCCACTAATGATGAGCGCACTTTAGTTGATTTAGTGCAAATGTTAACCTTAATTACTATTTTAGATAGTAATGAAAGTCAGGATATAGATGCCGTTAAACTAAGTACCTTGCATGCTGCCAAAGGGCTTGAATATCGTAATGTGTATTTAATTAGTTGTAATGATGGAATTATTCCACATCAGGAATCAATTAATCTAGAAAAAATTGATGAAGAACGACGTTTAATGTATGTTGGAATTACGCGGGCACAACACGAGTTAACCATTAGTTATTGTCTGCAAAGAAAAACTGCAGGTGAATTAAAAGCCGTAGAAAAATCACGTTTTTTACAAGAAATGGGCACAACTAATATTTTAGATGAAACGCTGCATAAGATGCAAAAAATTCAAAGTAATAATGAATTAAATGATCGTTTGCAGCAATTAAAGAATTTACTTAAATAAAATATTATCAATGGCATCGCATAAAGTATGTAGTACCAGTAAATGCACTTCTTGAATTCGTGCCGTGCGCATAGCTGGGACACAAATATTTACATCACTTGGGCGTAGCATTTTAGCCATTTTACCACCATCTTTACCACATAAAATGATAACTGGCATATTTCTACTGTGTGCTACTTCGATGGCTTTAATTACATTGCCAGAGTTACCCGAAGTTGAAATACCAAAGAGTACATCACCGCTAGTGCCAAGAGCCTCAACTTGTTTAGAAAATACCACATCAAATGAATAATCATTACCAATGGCAGTTAGGGCCGATGTATCGGTAGTTAATGCAATGGCTGGTAATGGTTTACGTTCCATTTCATAGCGTCCGGTAAATTCAGCAGCAAAATGTTGGCTATCAGCAGCAGAGCCGCCATTGCCACAAATTAATAATTTATTACTATTTTTAAATGCAGTTACGATAACATTAATTGCCTCTTCAATCGCAGGAGATAGAACCTTAGCTGCTTGTTCTTTAGTGGCGATACTTTGGCTAAAATTAGCACTAATTAATTCTTGAATATTTGCCATAAACAATACCTATAAATAATTTAATTTTATGTACTGATTGTAGCATAAAAAAAAATGGCCCATAAAAATTATGGGCCTATATTATTAGAAAAATTATTAATTTGGACTAAATTCTATGCCAGTTGGAACTTGAAATATAGGAGATGTATAACTAAAGCAAGATTGAAGTCTTATTCCACTTTCGCTAGTTTGACATTGAAGATAAGACCCTGTAGATTTCAGCGTTGCCATATTTACACCAACAATAGTCATATACACATAGCCATTATTGAAGTTAAGTGCTGTTGGTAAAGATGTACCACTTACTGCATTCATTTTAAGTTCAATACAGCTTCCGGCATCAATTCCGTGACTTTCTACCGCACATCTAGAGAGAATTAAGTTAGTTTGCAGATCTACACTGGCAAAATATGCTTGTTTACCATTGAATGCAAGAGCACTTGTACTACCTAAAATATATGGTAAAGAGAAATTTTTACAACTATTTACCACTATACCGTGTTCGTTAGTTTGACACTTAGTAAAGGCTGATTTACCGTTTAGATTATCAAAATATGCATAGTTATTATTAAATTTAACTTGCATGGGATCAGTTAATAATAAATTGCCACTTTCATCTTTTGGTGTGTAAAGACTGCAATCATTAGGATTTAATTGATCATTATTGATACTACATTGTACATAGTCACTTTCTATTTGATTAACCATATAAGCATAATTGCCATTAAAAGAGATTCCACTGGCACTATTTAATAAAGCTCCAGATCCATCAACTGGTTTAACATTATAACAACTAGATGATTCAATTCCATCAGCATCATATAGACATTTAGTAATAGCATTTGACTTAAAGTTGCTAATATAGGCATATTTACCATAAAAAGCCAAGCTGTCAGGAGAAGATAATAATGGTTGACCTGATTCATTAGTAGGACGGTAGGTAACACAAGTGTAAGCTTCAATACCATTAGTATCGACATTACATTTAATGTAACTATTGTTTTTCATATTAAGTATATAAGCATAGTTAGCATTATAAAATGAGTTAGGAGCTAAGTCTTCTGCCTGAGAATAGGCGGTTGCAACACCCAGAGTTAAAAATAGAGCAACATATTTAAATAATGATTTCATTTAAGACCCTTTATAAAATATTTATATAATGACATGGTGGCATTATACTATAATGATGGAAACCATGTCAATAATAATTAATTTATTGGATAAAAAAATTTGTTAAAGGATTGAAAGAGTCAAGGCTCATAATAGTTATGAGCCTTGACCTGAAAGATTAAATTCTTAGTTAACTGAATTGAAGACTATAGTACCAGGTATTTTTAAGAAATTGGCAGTAGTTGTAAAGCATGTTCCGGGTTTGATGCCACTTTCGCTTGTTTGACATTCAACGTAGGAACCAACATCTTTGGAAGAGCCAATATCTAGGCCAACAACAGTTATATACATTATATTGGCATTAAAATTAATTGCCATCGGAATATTTAGTGAGCTCACAGGAATGTCAACTGGTTCATCAATACAACTACCAACATTGATTCCAGAACTATCTAAACCACATCTAGAATATACAATTTCGCCGGCAGGAGTAGAGCTTACAAAATAAGCTTGTTGTTGATGAAAAGCTAAATTAGTGGTAGTAGTTAAATTATACGGCAGAACAAAATTTTTACAACTTTTAAGAATTATTCCTTGTGCTCCAGTTTGGCATTTAGTAAAAGTTGCGCTGTAATTAGTATCAACAAAGTAAGCAAAATAATTATTAAAAGTAATTTCATCGGATTTAGTTAGTAATAAATTTCCTTGTTTGTCTCGTGGGGTATACTTAGTACAAGCATTAAGATTTAACTGATTGTTTTTAATGCTACATTGCACATAATTTTCGCCACTCCCGTTAAGAATATAGCCATAATTACCATTAAAGGCAATTCCGGCAGCAGAAGTTAGTAGTGCTTTAGATGAAGCAGTTGGTAGTATATTTTTACAATTAGTGGCATCAATTCCATTTGCATTAATTGGGCATTCAGTAATAGCACCAGATGAATAATTAGTAATATAAGCATAATTTGCATATAACACCATATTATCTGGGTCATTAAGTACAGGTTGTCCTGATTCGTCCACAGGAGTTACGTTGGTACAAGAGTATTCTTCAATTCCATTAGCATCGACACTACATTTAGTAAAAGAGTTAGCATTAGATTGCTCATTTAGAATATATGCATAGGTAGCACCAGTTGTTGAATTATAAATAACATCACTTGCTTGAGCATAGGAGGTTACCATAGCACAGGCAGCAGTTAAACAAAGTAATTTAAGCGTTTGATTCATATTATTCCCCTCAATATAGTTTAAATTCGAAGTGATTATACAGTAAAAAGATTTTATTGTCAATATCAAACTAGAAAGTATATCAAGTTAAAATTAGAATATGAGTTAAAAAGGAAAATGCTGAATTTAGCCTCTAGTAACATATTTTTGATAATTAGCTTTGTCGCTATCATGCATTCTTGATTTATCGATTAGCATGATAAGATTTAAAATCATTTAATTAATAATTATAAATTTTACAACCAATTATTTATACCATTATTAACTTTAGTAAAATTTGAGTCATTTAATCTAGAATAGAATTTCTTCGAGTTTTCTGAAACAGTTTTAGCACCAACTTTATGCCATAGATGTATAACAGTAATTGCAAATTTACCGTTTTTTATTTTTATGCCAGAGTGGAGTAGACGCACAAATAGATCTGAATCTTCAAATCCCCAACCAATAAAATCTTCATCAAAGCCATTAACTTGTATGAAATCTTTGCGGCTAAGTGCAAAATTACAGCCTTTAGGATATTTCCAGTTAGTACTTCTTAAATATCTCCACCAAGTTGAATTTAATCTTAATGCACCTAAAAATTTATTAACTTTGTTAGTATATTTTGCCCTTAACCATTGCAAAATATTCCAGTTAAATAATTTATTTAAAACTTGCTCATCATTAAATATTGAATTAGTAAATTTTTCTGATAAAAGTACTCTATTTCCAGCTACAAAATAACCATCTTCAGCTAATTTCTTTTGTTGATTGATATAATCAGGGAAGGGAATACAGTCACCATCTAAAAAAAATAAATAATCACCATTACTTTTAGCCACAGCCTTATTTAATATCATACTACGTCTAAAACCAATATCTTCATGCCATACATGAATTAGATTTGGGATTAATGTTTGATATTTGCTAACCATTTCTTTAGTGTCAAGTTTAGATCCGTCATCTGCAATAACAATCTCAACATCAGAGTGCTGTTTAATTTGTGTTACAAACTGCGCTAAAATTAAATCAAGCGCAGTTGGCCAATTGTAAGTACAAATAATAATACTATATTTCACTATTTATTCCCTATTTATTAATTGCATAAATGAGTTTATCACTTGTTTAGATGAAATATCATCAATTTTATGACTTTCAGCCTGAACGCAGATTTGATTAGGAGTCCATGGATGCCATGCTGGAATTGACTGATCATGAAATATACTTATACAATGCATGCCAAGTCCTGATGCAACATGGATTAAACCACCATCTGGACCAATAAAATACATATATTTAATTAATTGGGCACTCAATTTAAAAATATCAGTTTCAATTAAAACCGTTAAATTACTAGAAAAATTACTGTTTAAATTGTTTGCAATTTCTGTGTCTTCTTTAGTGGCAACAATAATTATTTTTTTTTCTATTTTAAGAAAATCTCTTATCAAATCTGTAGCTAAATTTAATGGAATATATTTGCCAAAATTCTTTTTACCAGAGATATTAATAACTATAGTATTAGGGTCGCGAATTAAATTATTATTCTCAGGGTTATAGTTTGTAGTATAAAAATAACTATTTTGATCAATAGTATTAATAATGGGTAAGTTTAATATTTTAAAAGAGAATTTCAATAAATCAAATAAATTAATTACCCAATGTTTGGTTTCATCATATTTTAAATAATTATATTTACCAAAACTTGTTATCCAGCAAAAAAATCTCGAGCGTAAACTTTTAGGGCCCATTCTGTGACCAAATATTTTGGCGGTATTAACATATTTAAGTAATGAATATGCGGATAAATGTCGATATAAAACAAAAGTAAATGCATAGGTGTTTTGTTTTAGATTATTA
>JAPJMP010000229.1 GCA_026461645.1 Burkholderiales bacterium | reverse complement strand
TTATATTTCATAATGTTTCTTTATAGTTAAATTATTCATTTTATTTTAATCATTACAAGATCTTGTGGCATTAAAGAGGGAATAATTGCTTTGCCATAAAAATATTTATTAGAACTGCCAAAATAAGAGATAAAGTCCTGATCTTCAATGCTTTGTAATGTTGATGATTTATACTTAGGAGATACAGTTTGATACTGTATATAATAATTACCTAATAATTTGGATAGATCAGGTAGCATTATACCTTGCCATACTATAGCAAAAACTTTATTATTGCTAACGTACTGCTTAACTTCAAATTTATTTTTAACCTTCGTATCATAAATTAAATATGTAGCATTATTATCGTTAACCGTTGTAACTGTTGTTTGAGTGTCAGTTAAATCTTTATTATCAACATTAATTGTTTTAACTTCATCGCCTAGTGTAGCGTAAGATGTTACAGTATAAATAATCAAAAAAATTATTTGAGCCTTGACGGCTTTAATCGTTATCATCAAGACTTAATGTTGATGGAATCTGGCAATCATTATAAATTCATTATGATTTATTTTATTTTGTATGTAGTTATTGTAGCTTGCTTTATTCCAGGAACAATTTTATTTGATCTTTTGGCTGGCTATATATTTGGTTTGCTTTGGGGGTCAGTCTTAGTTATCATAAGTTATTCTTGTGGTGCAATCGTGAACTTCTTCTTAGTAAAATATTTATTTAAAGGGATTTTTGAGCATAAATTTCAACAGATGAAACACATGATTAATTATCATAATAAAAATTATCTACTGTTAAATTTAATTGGGTTGCGCTTAATTGCAGTTATTCCATTTTGGGTGCTAAACGTTTTATGTGCGTTATTAAATGTTCGCATCAGCACTTTTATTATTTCTACTATTATAGGGATTATACCTGCCTCAATAATTTATGTTATTATTGGCGATGGAGTTCGCGATTCAATAAGCAGCACTGGAGTAATTTCAGCTAATATTCTATTTCAACCTAAAATATGGTTACCTATAATAATTATGGCAATTTTATTATTCATGCCAAACATTATTAAATTTATAAAGCGTCATCAAAACAGAACACATAGAAAATAACTAATTTATTTAGATTGAACAAACATGTGTATTAATTCTAAATATCTCATTTTACTATCATTAGTACTTTCATTAGGCTTATCTTCTTGTTCCGAGAGCAATAATGACTCAAATATGAAACACCCTGCAAACTTAATTAGAATTGATGTTGGAACCGAGGTGCCAACTCTTGATCCGCTCTTAGCTGAGGAGAACTCATCCACCAGAGTTTGTTATGATTTGTTTGCCGGTTTAGTAGATTTTGATCAAAAGAATCAGGTTATTCCTGGCATGGCAAGTTCATGGGACATATCCCCTGATGCTAAAGTATACACATTTCATCTGCGTAATAATTTAAAGTTTTCTGATGGCAGCCCAATAACTGCAAGTGATTTTGTTTATTCATGGCAACGCTTAGTTGACCCTAAAACTGCTTCCCCATATAGCTTTTTATTAAATAGTATAGTTAATGCCAAACAAATTGCTGCTGGCACTCTACCACCTTCGGCTCTAGGAGTAACTGCGGTTAATAATCAAACCTTGGTTGTTAAACTAACTAATCCTACTCCATCTTTTTTAAATGAATTAACACTAACCAATACCTTTGTGGTACCAGAAAAAATTATCAAAAAATATGGTAAATCTTGGACTAACCCAGGTAATATGGTTACATCCGGCGCCTATGTAATGAAAGAACATGTGGTGAATGGATATATTTTAGCTACTAAAAACCCATATTATTATGATGCCAATTCAGTACATATTGACAATGTTAAATACTTACCCTATGAAGCTAATAATATTTCAGTTAATAGTTACCGTTCAGGTGGCCTTGATGTTACATTTTCAAGTATTCCTAGCAATCAATATGCTGAATTAAAACAAAAATATGGGAATCAAGTTCACAATATCGCATGGGAAGGTATTTATAATCTTGACTTTAATATGGCAGAAAAGAAATTTGCTAATAGTCTGGATTTAAGAAAAGCTTTGTCTATGGCTATTGATCGCGAGGTTTTAACCCAAAATGTTCTAAAAGAAGGGGAAATGCCTTTATACTCTTTGATAACCTCCAGTGTTACTAATGGTGCTTTTGCTAATGTAAAATATGACTGGGCGAATTGGTCACAAGCACAAAAAGATGCAATGGCTAAACAATTATTTGCGCAAGCTGGTTACAATGTAAATAATCCGCTACAAATTAATCTGTCTTATAATACAGATGAAGGTAATAAACGAATTGTTACCAGTGTTGCCGCAATGTGGAAGGCAGCATTTGGTCAAGCTATAAAAATCAGTTTAAAATCCGAAGAATGGAAAGTTTTTTTAGCGGCTCGGCATAAAGGAGATTTTGATATTGCTCGTGATGGTTGGATTGCTGATTTTAATGATCCTTTAACCTATATGCCTTTGTACTATTGTGGTAACGATCAAAATAATGCACATTATTGTAATATGCAATTTAATCAATTGGTTGATCAAGCAGTTATGCAAAAAAGTAATGCCGCAGAAATTAAACTATATCAGCAAGCCTTTACTTTAGCATTAAATGATTATCCAACAATCCCATTATTTCAGTATACCTATCAGCAAATGATAAAACCATATGTTAAAGGTTATTATCCTGAGGGAAATAATTTAAATCACGTGCAAACTAAATGGATGAGTTTAGATTAAATAATATTTTAAATA
>JAPJMP010000228.1 GCA_026461645.1 Burkholderiales bacterium | reverse complement strand
TATTAATTATTATATTTTTTATTTAACCAATTGATATATAAGAATTAATTGGAATTTTTCAATACCTTAACCAATGTTTTTTATGCAATATTCAGGTTAAAGGAGCTAGACCAATCACCAATTGCTGCTGGAAATATGCCACAAAAAATAACTTTATCACATGATGGAAGAAGTGCATATGTAATAAATGCTGCTGATAATACAATAAATGTGTTTAGTCGAAATATTGTGAACGGTGAGTTAACTCTATTAGAAGTTGGAGCAAAGTTGCCAACTGGAAAGCTTCCTGTCGATATGGTAATTAGTAATGATGATAGATTTCTTTATGTAACCAATCTAAATAGTTCAACAGTATATGAATATCAACGATATGGCAATGTTCTTAAATTATATGCAAAGTTAAAAACTTTATCAAGCCCAATTGAAATTTCAATTAGTAACGATGATAAATATTTGTATATTGCTAATTCTGGGGATAATGTAACCTCACAATATACAATTAACCAATTAGATGGTTCAATCGAACCGGATGCTAAACCTACTGTTGCTTGTGGATCGCTTCCAACCGCTATGGCAGCTAGCCAAAAAAACAAATTAATCTTGGTAACTGCACAGCAAACTGATGAACTATATCTATATAAAATAAATTAATTAAATATAAACTATTTTATGAGTGGGTAGATTTTAATTAATTCTACCTTGCTTTCAATGTTATTAAATAACGAATAATGGTTTCTAACTTGAATCTTTAATTCACAATCATTTGTGATAAATATTTCTATATTGCAAATTAGAATACCAGTTTAGTTAACATATTTATAGGTGACTTTTTAGAAAAAAACAAAAGATTTTATGCTATTTTATAGTATCAGTAATGGCTCAAATCTTACAGCAAATGGAAAGGACAAAAATATTATGGGCCACTTCAATTACTAATTAAGCAGATGCAATTAGAGCTAAAAGCAAAAATCTGTTTTTTATAAGCGTGTTCTTTATGATACAATTTATACGGTAAAAATAGATGGTTTTAGAAAAATCTACCTAATTTTACACCTTATATTAATTATTCTTATTTAAAAGAATAATTAAAGCAAATGGTTAACAAAATATTAAATCTTGTAATGCGAAGTTGAAAAATATGAAATGTTTCTTTTGTGGAGCTGATGAAACTTTAGTTGTAGATACTAGAATATGTGAGGATAAAACCTCGATTAAAAGACGGCGTAAATGTAGTATTTGTGATAAAAGATTTAATACAATTGAAATGGTTGATGTAAGAATGCCAGTAATTATTAAAGTTAATGGTACGCGCGAAGATTACAACGAAAACAAAATTCGAAAAAGTATTATGCTGGCATTGCATAAAAGAGCAGTTCCATCAGAAAAAATTGATGAGGCAATTGATGTTATTCGTCAAAAAATATTACAGTTTGGTGAGCGCGAAGTTGTTAGTCGCAAAATTGGCGATTTAATTATGCAACAATTAGCACAACTAGACTCAGTTGCTTATATAAGATATGCATCTGTATATCGTAGTTTTAAGGATGTGACTGATTTTAGTGCTATAATAGAGCAAGTATCTCAAGAAAAATAAGTCGAAGAAAATGAGGTTTGGTTATGTTAAAAATTCAATATAAGGCATATACTTTTGACGATGTGTTATTAGTGCCAGGATATTCTCAAGTATTACCTAGAAATGTTGATATCAGTACGAAACTTAGTAAGAATATTACACTAAATATTCCGATTGTATCAGCAGCTATGGATACAGTTACTGATGCTAAAATGGCCATAGGTCTAGCGCAGGAAGGTGGTATAGGGATTATTCATAAGAACATGCGACCAACTGTTCAAGCAGCAAGAGTCTCCATTGTAAAAAGGCATGAATCAGGGATTGTTAAAGACCCAATTTGTGTTAGTCCTAGTACTACTATTAAAGAAGTTTTAGAGATTAAGAAAAAAACTAAAATCTCAGGGTTCCCAGTTTTAGAAAATAATAAAGTGGTTGGAATTGTAACCAACCGTGATATGCGGTTTGAGACTGATTTCAATAAAGCTATTGAGCAGATTATGACCAAAAAAATTGTTACTGTGTTAGAAGGTGTTGCTATTGAAGATGCAAAACTATTAATGCATAAACATCGTATTGAACGGGTTTTAGTTGTTAATAAAAATAAGGAATTAAAAGGGTTAATTACGGTAAAAGATCTGACTAAAAATATTACATTTCCTCATGCAAATAAAAATAAGCATGGACAATTATTGGTTGGTGCGGCAGTAGGGGTTGGTGGTGATACTGAATATAGAGTTGAACTTTTAGTTGAGGCGGGGGTTGATGTAATTATTGTTGATACCGCTCATGGACATTCAGCTGGAGTTATAAAACAGGTGGCTTGGATTAAAAATAAATTCCCTCATATTGACGTGGTGGGTGGTAATATTGCAACAGCAGATGCAGCTTTGGCGCTTAGGGATGCCGGTGCTGATGGAGTTAAGGTCGGTATTGGTCCAGGTTCAATTTGTACAACTAGAATTATAGCTGGAGTTGGTGTTCCGCAACTAAGCGCTATTCATGAAGTAGCAAATGCTTTATTAAAATCAAATATTCCCGTAATTGCTGATGGTGGAATAAGATATTCTGGGGATATTGCTAAAGCTATTGCTGCTGGAGCATCAAGCGTGATGCTAGGTAGTCTTTTAGCTGGTACCGATGAATCACCTGGGGAAATAGAATTATTTCAAGGTCGGAGTTATAAATCATATCGTGGTATGGGTTCAATTGGAGCAATGGCTAAAGGTTCAGCTGATAGATATTTTCAAGAATTAGATGGAGATACTGATAAATTAGTGCCAGAGGGGATTGAAGGGCGTGTGCCATATAAAGGTCCTCTAAATGTGATAATTCATCAATTGCTGGGTGGAGTTAGGGCATCTATGGGTTATACGGGGAATAAAACAATTAGTCAATTACATAAAAATGCTAAATTTGTTGAAATCAGTGCTGCTGGAATTAAGGAATCGCACGTACATGATGTGCAAATTGTTAAAGAATCGCCTAATTATCATTTTTAATATAAAAAAAGGCAGCTTAATTTAAAAGCCGCCTTTTTTATTACTTTATCATTACTATTTCTTATCTTCAGCAGCTTCTTTAGCTACTTTTTCACCAGCAATAGTTGGCACATCAGCAGCAGATACATTTTCAGCAGTAGCTTCAATTGTTTCCTCTGCAATACCCGCAGCAATAGCTACGGCAGCATCATCGCCTCTTAATAGGGCAGTTAGAACAACATTTGGTGGTAGAGTTAAATTTGATAAGTGAATTGTCTGTCCTGCAGTGATATCTTTAAGATCAACATCAATGCTATGAGGAATAGCAGAAGCTTTAGCGCGAATTTCAACTTCAGTAATCACTTTGGTTATATGCGCACTTTGAATTTTAACTGCATGAGAAATATCTTCATTAATGAAGTGTAAGGGAACACGCAGATTAATTTCATCGCTATCTTTAATTCTTTGAAAATCTAAATGAAGCACTTGCGGACGAAAAGCATGCATTTGGAAATCACGTAATAATGCTTTTTCAGCTTTACCATTTACTTCTATATCTAGTATTGAAGTATGAAAGTTAGGTTTTTTAATGGCATGAAAAATAGTATTATGATCAAGTGTTAATTTGGTAACTTTTTGATCTTGGCCATAAATTATGGCTGGCACTTCACCATTGCGACGTAGGCGGCGGCTCGCTCCTCTACCCTGATCGTCTCTAGTTTTAGCTGTTAATTTAATATTCATTATATAATTTCCTTAAAATGTAAAATAATTTAAAGTGTTTATCGCGACCAATAAACTTATTTGAAATATGGATTTTACCATAAAATGATTGGCGAGGTATATTTTTTATTAACTATAGTCGTCAATAAACACGGCAATCCGCTCCTAGTAGATAATGCTATAAGATTTATAGTATACTAATGCTTATATCAATAAGCATAGGAGCAATAAAGATGACAATATTAG
>JAPJMP010000024.1 GCA_026461645.1 Burkholderiales bacterium | reverse complement strand
GTGGTTAGTTGTAGTTCATCATGGGGAAATTTTTTATCACAAATTAAAACCCAAATAGTTGGGAGCAATTTAAATTCAATATTTAATTATGAGAATCATAAACATCTTTTTCATGAATTAAAGTCACAACAACCAAAGTCGGGCATAATTTTTCTTAATACCCAGTTACCTAAAGCAAAAAATGAAAATAAAAATTTTGCAAGTAATAATGCAGTTCTGGTTTTATATGCCTATATAGAAAAAATAGATAATACATATTCAATAACTATGATAAATTGGTTAAATTGGTTACATAATATGACTAAATCATTAGAACGTAGTTATTCCTTTATGAAAAAATTTAATGATACGATTAGTCGCGATAAATTTTTAAGTATTTCAGATGCAATGTGTTATAAAGCTTTTTTTCCGCTCATCGCTCACATTCCTGTAAACAAGGCTCAAGCAATATCGCAATGTTCATTATATGAAATTATGCGTTTGTTTATTAAACAAAGAGATCCGAATGCATTATTTAGTAGAGATTATGCGCGTAATGCTTACAGCAGGATTAGAACCAATTTACGCAAAGATTATAATTTGGAATATTTTGATCCAATTGATTTAATTCGTGATAAAACTAAATTAAATATTAATCAAAATGGCAATTTATGTATTCCAGATACAATTTTAGAAAATAATTTATTTTTAGAAATAGAGCATGACACCTTTTTAATTTCGTTACTAAATAGTGCAAAATCTGAATGAGATATTTACTGAATATAATGTAAGGTATAATGCGATATAAATTATGCACAACCTTTTAAGTTAGAGTGTGCTACAAATATAATTAATTACTCTATAAATTGTAAATTTATGCCTAATCAGTAAGTATATATTGCGTTACTTATGCTCAGTTTATTTATAGATTTATTCACTTTATGTTGCTAAATAGTGCACAATTCTGAATAGGTTAGATGTTTATTGTAAAATTATCCATGCAAATATTTTTTCTGTTATAATAGAGTGTGGGATAATAATGATAATGGATTCATTGTTAATTATTTTATTTGGTTAACATAATTTAATAGTTAGTTTAATTGTAAAATTCATTAGTTTTTCTTAGAAAGGGACAAAATGGATAATTTAGAGTTAAGAGTTAAAAAAGTAATTGCAGACAAGCTAGGCATTGATGAAGCAACGGTTAAAAATGAATCATCTTTTGTAGATGATCTTGGCGCTGATTCATTGGATACTGTAGAGTTAGTTATGGCACTAGAAGAGGAATTTAATTGTCAAATTCCTGATGAAGATGCAGAAAAAATTCTAACTGTTCAATTAGCAATTGATTATATAAAATCACACACATAAAACTGCGGGTTTATCCCGCTTTTTATTTCTATACATTACACACAGAGAAGGCTATGTTATGAAGATTGAGATAAAGGTTCCTCAGTTGCCGGAGTCCGTTAGTGAAGCAACTCTTTTAAATTGGCATAAGAAAAAAGGCGATTTTGTAAAACGTGAAGAGAATTTAATAGATCTTGAAACAGATAAAGTTGTAATGGAACTACCTGCGCCTGAAGATGGAGTTCTAGTTGAAGTTATTGGTAAAGCCGGGGACGTTGTTAAAAGTGGTCAACTAATTGCTTACATTGATACTTCAGTAAAACAATCACAAACTAGCACAGAAACTAAAGTCGAAAAAGTTAATACAGTGCAAGTTGAAGCAGCAACAAATATTGTTATGCCAGCGGCAGCTAAAATTGCTGCAGAAAATAATATAAATACCCAAACTATTGCTGGTAGCGGCAGAGGTGGTAGAGTACTAAAAGAAGATGTACTTGGCCTTAATGGTGTAAATTCAAGAACAGAAGAGCGCGTGCCGATGAGCCGCTTAAGAAAGAGAATAGCGGAAAGATTACTAGAAAGTCAGCAAACTAATGCAATTTTGACTACTTTTAATGAAGTTAATCTTAAAGCCGTAATGGAGCTTAGAACAAAATATAAAGACGCCTTTGAAAAAAAACATGGAGTAAAACTAGGATTCATGTCATTTTTTGTTAAAGCAATTATTAATGCTTTAAAACAGTATCCGGTTATAAATGCTTCAATCGATGGTGAAGATGTTGTGTATCACGGTTATTTTGATATTGGTGTAGCTGTTGGGAGCCCTCGTGGTTTAGTAGTGCCTATAATTAGAAATGCCGAAAAATTGTCATTAGCTGAAATTGAATTAAAAATTGCTGATTTTGGTAAGAGAGCACAAAATGGCAGTTTAGATTTAGAGGAATTATCAGGAGGTACATTCACTGTAACTAATGGTGGTACCTTTGGTTCAATGATGAGTACTCCAATTATTAATCCACCGCAGTCAGCAATTTTAGGAATGCATGCAATTAAAGAACGTCCTATTGCTGAAAATGGTCAGGTGGTTATTAGACCGATGATGTACTTGGCGTTGTCGTATGACCATCGTTTAATTGATGGTAAAGAAGCAGTATTAACCTTAGTGGCAATTAAAGATGCCCTAGAACATCCTGGTAGTTTTTTATTAGATATTTAATTTTTGAGAAATAGTTTATGAATTTCGATGTTGTAGTAATTGGTGGTGGACCTGGCGGATATATAGCTGCAATTAGATCTAGTCAATTAGGTTTAAAGACTGCATGTATTGACGCAACAAAAAGAAATGGTGTTTATTCTTTAGGTGGAACATGCTTAAATGTTGGCTGTATTCCTTCCAAAGCTTTACTTCAATCCTCAGAAAACTATGCACAATTACACCATGATTTTGCTCAACATGGAATAACTTGTAGTGATATTAAGTTAGATTTAAACAAAATGCAAGAGCGCAAAGATATCTCAAGAAGAAGACGTGCTCGATACTTGGTTTAGCTCGGGCTTGTGGCCATTCAGCACCATGGGCTGGCCTGAAAAAACCGAAACACTCAAAACATTTTACCCGACCAGTGTTCTTG
>JAPJMP010000023.1 GCA_026461645.1 Burkholderiales bacterium | reverse complement strand
CCCCTATTCAAAAAGAAGTAGGTTATAGATCATAATAAATTCAATCATAGCTACAAGTGTATATGAAGATTAAATGACTAATATGACTGATCATCAATTAGCTTTTATAGTCTGTATTTAGTATTGTGCTATTGTTTAGTTAGACTTTTACCATCTTACGAAAGATGACTGTGCATCAACACAGTGACGTACTTAGTCAACCACAACTTCAAACTCTCGCTCGCAAAACGTGCGGGGGGGTGATGTGGCAAAACAAACATATTAATTTCAAACATAGTTTAACTAAACTCTAATTTTATATAGGTGCAGAGATTATGTGTAAATTTAATATATTGTTTAAATTAAGCATCTATTATTTATTGTTACCAATTTTATTGACTTTATCTGGTTGTAATGGTGGTGGATCGGAAAATGTTTTACGCACCGATTATGTTGCGCCATTAACCCCGCCAGCAAATATAAGTTACATGTCTGTTAATGTTTCAGCTAATAATACTGGTGTCTGTAGTTGGTATAATATGCCATGTGTTAGTGTACAAATTTGTGATACATCTAATCCTACTATATGTGCCACTGTTGATAATGTATTGCTTGATACTGGAAGTTATGGTTTACGGGTATTTGCTTCAGCACTACCACCAAGTTTTGTGCAACAAAATCTTCATCAAATTTTAAACTCTTCAAATCAACCTATAGCCGAAATTGTTAATTATGGAGATGGAGATTGCAATTGGGGGCCTGTGGTAAGCGGGTTAATCAAAATGGATGCTACTGATATTACTTCTTCCATTCCATTGCAACTAGTTGATTCATCGTATCTTAATAATCCTTTTGGTTGTAGTACAAATCCGCAAGAGTTTGGTTCAAATGGCATATTGGGGGTTGGTCCATATCCAGATGATAGTAGCACTGGGCAGTACTATATCTATAATGGTCAGAGTGGAAATTTGCCTTACTCGCCAATTGAATCTCAAGTTGTTAAAAATCCAGTAGCGTATTTATCTAATCTAACAAGTACAAGTAGAAATGGAATAACTATTGCACTACCTCAAATTGGCAATTATGGTGGGTATAATGCTGTAGGATATATGACTTTTGGAGTTAATTCTCCCATCGTTAATTCTCATATATATCCAATAAGCCCACAAGGAATTTTACCAATTACGATGCCAACTTCGGTAAATGAATTAGCAAATATACAATATGGCTTTTTAGATACTGGTTCTAACGGTTTGTTTTTTATTACGTCAACTTTGGCTAGTTATGTTTGTAATGGTTGGTATTGTCCACCAGAAACTTTAAATTTTAATGCAACTAATTTAGATGTAGGCAATGTTCCTGTACCTACTGAGTTTTCGATAATTAACGCATATACTTTATTTAATACTACCAATAATAATGCGGCGTCAAATTTGGGTGGTAGAATTGATGACCCTGAATTTACCCCATTTATTGATTACGGATTACCTTTTTTCTTTGGTAAACAAGTTCAAATTTGTTTTGATGGTAGTACTTGTAATGGGATAGCTGGGCCGTATTGGTCATTTTAGGAATTTATAACATGAAAAAAATAATTATTTTAGTTGCCGCTATGCTATTTATTAATAATGCTCTAGCCATTGCATTAGGCGATTATATAAATGGCAATAGTGCGCGAGTGCAAATTACGTCTAATCGGTCGATGAGTTTTGTTACATCTGATGCTAAGCATAGTGAATATAAATTAATCACAAATACTGGGACAACAATGATCTTGGTTAATAATAAAGGACAAGTATATGGCTTTAATTGGCAGGATAGAAGGCCAGCACTAAGTCAAATGTTGGGCCCTTATAAAAACGAATTTGATATTGCATTTAAAAATAGAGCAAATAAATTTAATCATAGATATTTAGATATTAATTCACCACATTTACATATAGAACAATTTGGCTTGCCAGGGGCGGTAATGCAAGGGGAAATGACGGCAACTGATCTTGCTCCTGCAAATTAATCGTTATAGTATTTTATATTTTTTAATATAATTAATTATAATTGATTGTGCATTATCACTAAATTTAATTAATTCCTCAGTTGTTGCTGTAATTGAGTCAGTTTTCATTCTATCTACAATGGTTGTGGCAATCATAGTTGCAGGAATATTTGCTCGATTACAAAATGCAGCTAGCCCAGTAGATTCCATTTCAAAGTTTAAAATATTTAGTTGGTTCATTTTATTAAAATAATCACGCCGTTCATCTAAACTAAATTGTGGTTTAATAATGCCATCATATCGAACTTGCCCACGATAAAAATCATCTGCCGCAATAGTATTGCCAATAGAAAATAAAAAATCAGTGGTTTTAGGTTGCGAGTTAATTATTTTTTGGTTTAATTCCTCATTCATGTGAGTAGGGTAGATAACCTCTTTGCCTAGAGGATATAGTTTAAACTCAGGGATTAAATTGGGCATATAGGATTTTTGAGTAAGTATTACACTGCCAGGATTAACATTAATACCACCTGATGTACCAATTCTTACATACTCAACATCTAAATTACCTGCAAAATACATTATTTTACTAATTGCATCTAAAAATGTAATTATTGATGGATTACCCATGCCGTGTGATGCACATAATACTTGTCCTACTCTATAACAATGAAAATCATCATTTTCGGTCAAGTTAACAGGAATAAAATTATTAGGGTTAATCTGCAAAAATTGTGCAGCTAATTTTTGTGCTAAAATTCTAGCTCTATCAATGCTTCCTTGCATGCATACTAGTTTAATTCCACTATATTGTTGAATTATATTTTGATTGAGTAATAGTTTAAAAGCTTTAATATAAAAACCATTTAAACCAATTTTTGCCAAATTAGGATTAATTTTCATTAAATAATTCCTTCTTGATTTAAAAGGTATTGTGTTACTAAAGTTAAAGCTGGTTTTTCGTAATTTAAATAAGATGAATCAGAATAAGTATTATCATAGCGATCAGCAACCACAGCATTAATAATGATTGAATTAACTTCAATTGCATTGCAGGTTGCTGCATATTCACACGACTCCAAATCAAAACCCTTTACTCCATGAGCTTCAGCCCGCGTAAAATATTCAATCAAATCACTGTGGGTATACGACGGTTCTAAAAAATTATTTAAATCACCTTGTTCATCAAATAGATCATGTGTTCCAACTATTCTGCCTTTTATAATATTATAGTTAAAATGATTCTTTGCAAAATTAAAAACATGATTAACTGCATCTTGGTTTAGATATGCTTTTTCTTTATATTTATGTCCACATTCATAAGCATACATGTATGGTTCGAATTTTGTGTTATAAACTTCATCGGCAATAAGGATACTACCTAAATTTACTCTTAGGCCACCACAAGCGCTAACTTTGATATAAGTTACATCTTTTATATCTAAGTATGCCATGAGTTTGGATATTTCATTTAAACAAATTAGCATTGAAGCCATACCAAAGCCATGGGAAACTACAATTACGCTGCCGACTTTATACATATAAAAGCGTTCGGTTTTAAAAATAGGAAGAAAAGTAAAACTATCATTCTTAATCTTGTACCACTGTTGGGCTAATTGATTGGCAATAATTTTTGAGTTATTATTGGTTCTGGTAAATACTACATATTTAATATTACCAAATATTTCTTTTAAATTTAGAGATGTATCTAAGCCTAAATGATACAAGTAATCAATAGATAATTGTTTAAATTTATCATTAATTTTATTGTGATTCATCAGCTTCTCCAGTTTAAATCAAGCGAAATTAAAAGATTTATTTGATTTTATCATAAAAGTAACATCGACAAAAATCAATCTGACCAATAACATGGCTGTTCATAGAATTACTCATGCTGAATACCCTTAAAATTAAACACCATATCAAAATTCAATTTATTTGTTTCCATTGGAGCCGTAAAATTCTTTCTTGTTAAATTTGTTTGTATTAGGGCAAATTTCAAAAGTCCAAAAATTTTTAGTATAATGAGCCCAGTTGTCAATACCAAATTTAATCATTTCATAGAAATAATTTCATAATTACGCAGCATCCTTTGACTTTACTGCATTTATATCT
>JAPJMP010000227.1 GCA_026461645.1 Burkholderiales bacterium | reverse complement strand
TATATATGCTTTATCGGTTGATATTGTTAGTTTTTTAAAATTAAGAATTGATGTCTTTTACTCTATCGTGCCTATTTTTTCTGGGAATGTAGGATTAATTGATACATGATTCTACTCATGTGCTTTGCCTATTGTCAAGTAAGCTACTACATTTTTTTGAGGCTAATTTCTATGCGAAGTTCGAATCAGAACTAGCGCACTTTATTATACAATTTGCGGGTACTCTTAATCTGAAGCAATTAAATAATTGGTTATTTTAGATTTGAATATAATAATTTATTTAGTATGGTCCTTGCCATCAAACCAATCTCTGAGGCTAAAACCCCATTTAAACCAATTGTTTTTGCTAAATTATCACCAGCTTTGCCATGAATATATACAGCCAACCTTAATGCAGCGGACAAATCAAGACCCTGTGCTATTAATGATGCAATCATTCCACAGAGTGTATCCCCTTGGCCTGCATTAGCTAAGGCTGCATTGCCAGTTAAATTAACATAAACACCATTTAAATTATCAATTAATGATCCAGCACCTTTTAATAAACATGCGGCATTATATTGCGTTGCCAATAATTTTAAACAATTGAATCGATCCTGGTTAACCATTTCAACAGTAATATTTAGCAATCGCGAGGCTTCACCAGGATGCGGCGTAATAATTTTATTCGGAAGTAAGCGAAATAATTCTTGAAGTTGTTTATCCAGAGCAATTATATTAAGCGCATCAGCGTCAAAAATCAATTTAGACTGTGGTCTTTGTTCAATTATTTTAGTTAATAATTTAATTGATTTAATTTTAGTACCAAATCCTGGTCCAATAACAACTGCAGAATAATCATTTAAATTCTTTATTGCGTCTTTAAGAGAAATGGTCATTAACTCTGGCATAAATATATTACTATTAAACTTTTCATCTAGAGAAGCTAAAATAACTTTACCACTTCCCATAAGCATTGCTGCTCTTCCTGCCAAGCAAATTGAGCCATGCATGCCACTATTTCCACCAATAATCAACACTGAACCATATGTTCCTTTATTGGTATTATTTTGACGCCGAACTAGTTTACTATAATCAATATAAATTAAATCGTTAGCTCGTACTTCATGCCCTACACTCTTATGCTCTTGGAAATCAAGCAGATTAATTAACGGCTCTACAATTAGTTGTCCAACTAAATCTACTCCACCACCGGTATAAAATCCTGCTTTATCTCCAATAAAAGTTATCGTATAATTAGCTTTGATTGCGGAGCCATAAACTTTTGCGTTAAAAGGGTCTAATCCGGTGGGTGTATCAATGGCTAATTTGCAGCAGTTGCTATTATTAACCGTATTAATTATCTTAATTAATTTATTATCTAATGGCGCATTAATTCCAATACCTAGCATTGCATCAATTATTAAATCGTAGGTATTTAAATTTAGAGGTAATCTGTTACTTATATTACCCTCTAAGGCAATATATTCATTTAATAACATCTCAGTATTGGGATTTAATTTATTTGTTATCTTATAAATAGTAGGATTATAACCAAGTTTTTTTAATTTAACTGCAGCTAAAGTGCCATCCCCACCATTATTTCCGCCACCAATTAAAACTAATACCTTTGCATCATAAAAATATTTGCTTTTTACAAACTTGACTATACAATTAGCCGCTAACTCCATTAAATCTAATTTATATTTAGTTAGCGCCTCAATTTCAATCTGTCTAATCTGTGAAATATTGAGAAAAGTTTTTACCATTTTATTACTTTAACAATTGTTGTAATTCTCCACTTTCATACATTTCAGCCATAATATCAGAACCACCAATAAATTCGCCATTAACATATAATTGAGGAATAGTTGGCCAATTAGAAAACTCTTTAATTCCCTGCCTAATTTCTTCATCAGCTAAAACATTAACTGTCAGATAATCTTTTACTCCGCATAGCGATAGTAATTTAATCGCACGACCTGAAAACCCACATAAAGGAAATTTTGCATCTCCTTTCATATATAACACAACCTTATTAGTACTAATTTGTTGTTTAATTTTAGCATTTACATCACTCATTTCCATTTTCCTTTAAAAGCTTTTCACCCCAGCGGGTAAATAATTGATTATTTACTCTAAGCTGATCTAAAATACGACTAACTATAAATAATATTATATCATTAACACTTTGTGGTTGCGTATAAAAAGCCACTACTGGAGGTAAAACACTTACCCCTAATTTCGCCAGCGTTAACATATTGTCTAAATGTATTGCCGAAAATGGTGTTTCACGTGGCACAACTACCAAGTTTTTTCTTTCCTTAAGTATTACATCGGCAGCACGTGTCAATAAATCATCACCTATTCCATTAGCAACCTTGCCTAATGTTGCCATTGAGCAAGGGCAAATCACCATAGCATCAGGAGCACTTGAACCTGAGGCTATGGGACTAAACCAATCATTATTGGTATAAATGTGTAAATTATCGCAATTATTTAACTGTAATTTATCGATTAAAATTTGCTTACACAAAGTAGGATTAGCACTAAGGCTATATTTCATTTCTTCTTTAAAGGTTATTATTCCTGCCGTGGTAAACACCAAATGAACTTTACACCCTGATGCTAATAATTGAGCTAATAATGCTGTAGCAATAGGGGTTCCACTCGCTCCAGTAATTCCTAAAATAATTTCTTTTGTCATTAGAGCCTTACTTTCATTTGCTAAATGGTGGCAGTTTTTTGCTTTCTATCGCTAACTCTAGTGTAAGATAATCAGGTAAACCAGCACTATAACTTGGATAATCTTCACCTAAAATTAATGGTTGCAAATATTCACGACAAATTGGTGTAATATGAAAACCATCTTCTGCTATGTAATTTAAAGGCATTGTTTTTTCTTGATTGGCAATTTGACTTAAGGGTGCATAATCAATCTCCCACAAGTATGGCTGTTGCGAAACTCTTTTAATGTATGGCATTATTGCATTTTTACCCTGCAGCGCATAATTAATCGCCGCATAACCCAAACAATATGCTTGTTCTACATCTGTTTTAGACGCAATATGTCGCGCAGAACGTTGAAGATAATCAGCTATTGCATAATGATATTTAAGCCCTAATTTATCACCAACCATTTTAGCCAAAACAGAAGCCACTCCACCTAGCTGCGCATGCCCGAAAGCATCTTTACTATTTTCTGCAGCACTTATAGATTTACCATTTTTATCTTTAACGCCCTCAGCAGCTATTACTACACAATAACCTACTGTTGCAACCACTTGCTGGACCTTGGCTAAAAACAATTGTTCATCAAAAGCTACTTCTGGAAATAAAATAATATGTGGTGCTTCATTCGCATTATTTGCTGCTAAGCCGCCACTAGCTGCAATCCAACCAGCGTGACGCCCCATCACCTCTAAAATAAACACCTTAGTTGAAGTCAGTGCCATTGAAGCCAGATCATATCCAGCCTCTTTGATTGAAGTAGCTATATATTTGGCTACAGAGCCAAACCCGGGACAATTGTCAGTAATTACTAAATCATTATCGATGGTTTTGGGAATATGAATTGCTTTAATTGGATAGTTCAATTCAGCAGCTATTTGCGCCACTTTAATACAGGTATCGGCTGAATCATTTCCGCCATTATAAAAAAAATATTCGATGTTATATGCAGAAAATACTTCAATTAATCTTTCATATTCTTTTCTGTTTTCAAGTAAATTTTTTAATTTATAACGACAAGATTTAAATATTCCTCCTGGAGTTTGTCTTAATTTAAGTAACTGTTCATTGGAAATTAAATTAGTATTTACTAATTGTTCATGCAAAACACCAAGAATACCATTTTGTGCCGCATATAAGTTAGCTATATGCTCATTTTGCGCTCTAAAGGCCGTGATTACACCAGCGGCTGAAGCATTAATTACTGCAGTTACTCCGCCAGATTGTGCATATATTGCATTTTTAGGTTTATTTTCAATCATTTGTTACCCTTTAAAATCTTTCATTATGGCAAATTTAATTGCCCAAAGCAAACTTGAACTATTAGCAAGTCCAGTTCCTGCAATGTCTAATGCTGTTCCGTGATCGACTGAAGTTCTAATAATTGGTAAGCCTAATGTCACATTAATTCCATCTTCAAACCCAGAATATTTTAACACAGGTAAACCTTGGTCATGATACATGGCTAAAAATAAATCGTATTTAGCTGTTTCTAAAAAAATAGTATCCGCAGGAAAGCTTCCAAAAATTTTATGCCCTTGCGTTTGCCATTTTTTTATTTGCGGATTAATAATTTCTAACTCTTCACATCCTAAATAGCCATCTTCTCCAGCATGAGGATTTAAACCACAGACAGCAATTTTAGGTTCTTTGATTCCACGTGCAGCTTCACTATTTAAGATGATATCTAATGTTTCATTCAAATTCTCAGCAGTTATATGTTGAGAAACTTCTTTTAATGGAATATGTGTTGTTAATAATGCCACTTTCATTTTTGTATTAGCTAGCATCATCACTACTTTTTTAACTTTAAAACTATCGGCAAAATATTCGGTATGTCCACTAAACTTAAGTCCACTTTGATTAATGATTGCTTTATTTACTGGAGCTGTAACTATAATATTGGCATATTTTTGTTTACATAAATTAATTGCCGTATCTAAAATATTTAACACATAGCCTGCATTAGCAACATTTAATTGTCCAGGAATAACTGACTGCTCACATTTGACATCTATAATATTTAGAGTATTGCTCTGAGCAATTGAGGATAAAAATCCATTGTCCTGTAACATTCTAGCATCAATAATATTTAAATTCACTTGTTTATCTAATATTTTTGCCCGATCTTTTAATACTTCTTTATCGCCAACAACAACAATCTTACACTTTAAATCTGGAGCCATATTGGCTAAGTCTAAACAAATATCAGGACCTATTCCACTAGGTTCACCTGATGTCACCAATACAACTGGTAAAGATTTTTGCATTTTTTACTTACCTATTAATTATTGTTTATCTTTACATAAGCAGAATCACGTATGTCACGTAACCATTGGGCATATAAAAAATTAATTTTATTTTCACGTATTTCTTGTCGAATTTCTTCTTTTTCTTTATCGGTAGTTAAATTTGACTCTTTAACCCCTAAAACTTCAAGTAAATGCCAACCAAACGGTGACCTGATTGGTTGACTAACCACTCCTACTGGGGAATTTAGCATCACCTGTTCAAATGCAGGAACAGTATCGCCTTTACTCACCCAACCAATATCACCACCATTAATACTACTAGTATCTTGAGAGTATTGTTTAGCTAAACTAGTAAAATCTTGATTTAATTTAGTTGGATTATTTGCATCTTTATCTAAAATGTTTTTAATTTGTAAAATTTTATGATGCGCCTCAGCGTCACTGGTAATTTCATTTACTTTAATTAAAATATGCCGCACATGGTACTGTTTTACAATTTGCACTGCCCCTTGTTTTTTAACATCGTTAACTTTAAAAATTATAAACCCAACTGGCAAATGAATTACATTAGTTACCTGCCCAGGTTGCAAGGTGGCAATATTAGTTAAAATTTGTGGTGGAAGCACCGCATTGGTACGCCATCCCAGTTCGCCGCCACTTAATGCATTAGGCGCATTTGAATATTTAGCTGCAACGGTGTAAAACGATGCTCCAGAGATTAATTCAGCATAAGCCTTCTGAGCTAGCATTTGTTTTTGCTGTACTACATCTGCTGTAGCTTGTTCTGGTATACTAATTATTATATCAGACAAATTATAATCTACCCTATGCTTAAAGGCCTGGCTGTTTAATATTCGATTAATTTCATCATCATTTATTGAAACTCTAGCATCCACTTCGCGCTGCTTTAGTTTATCGATAATAATTTGATTTTCAATTTGTTTTCTAAATTCACTATAATTAATACCCTGCTTGCTTAATGATGTTTTAAAATTATCTAAACTCATATTATTTTGTTTAGCTAAACTATTAATTGCATCTGTAACTTCAATATCATTAGTACTAATTCCAGCTCTTTTGGCTAAATCTAGTTGAATTTTTTGTAAAATTAATTGATCTAAAACTCCATTCTTAATATCTTCAATTGCTGGAGGAGTAACCCCTTTATTTTTAAAATTAGCTATCGCTTCACTCACTTTTTGATCTAATTGAACAGATGTTATAATTCCCTTATTAACATAAGCAACTATTTTATTGATGGTAACTATTGGCTGCTTTAATGATTGAATATCTATGCTTTCATTATTATAATAATAATTAGTATTAGCATTGGGCAATGGCACATTTAGTTCACGAATCGATTCAATACTATTAAACAGGCCGATTCCGCCTGCTGCATTTTGTTCAGTGTGCCCTCTATTAGCAGCAGTTCCAGCATAACAATAGTTAGCAAATACTAATATAAAAAAGATAATGTTGCTAATTAGCAATGGTCGTACTATTTTACATTTATTAAAGCGTTTCATGGTTCTCTCAAATAAAATATTAATGAATATTAGTAATGGGTGGATACCCTGGTGTGCTTTGCAATGGGACATATCCTGGAATATTAACTCCTAAATCAGAGGTTGGATTGCCATTTCCTACACTAGCTACGCCTCTGAGTTCAAACTGTAAGTAAAAAGCACTATTTAATTGATTCACATTGGTAATATAGTTTTCATATAAACCTTTAATCCCCCAACAACCACCATTATACTCAATTCCAGTAATTAAATTTAATAAAGTGCCATAAGTAAAGTCATAATTAGTGCGTCCATCAAATAACCATTTATCTTGATAGATTGGCCATTGGCCTGAGATGTCTATGGCATACTGATTTTCATAAGTAGTTGGGCTAAATGGTTGTCCTGGAGTATACGCGTAATAAAGTAAAGGTAAGTTATATTGATAACTAAACCGTGTATTAATAACTTTATATGGCTCTGGATTGTACTTAACCTGAGCGCTATATGCATCAACTGTTTGATAAACGGTACTATATTGATAAGTTAAATTCGAACTAAAATTTGACATCCATTTATTCCCCAGTTCCGCAATTAAATTAGGCTGTGGCAAAAATAACTGTGCTTGCTGGGTTGGATTACCATATATAAATGGATTTTGTTGATTAAAAAAATATCTATACCCAACACCATAATTAGCATATTCTAAACCACTATTCTGACTAATAAGTTTTGAATTTATTCCCATAGTTAAATCATTAGCCATATTAATTCTATCATCTCCAACAAATCTATTTTCAGAAAATAATTGATTAATATTATAAGTTGCAGGTGCCGTATCAAATACCGGCAAGAATGCTTGATTAACTGCTGGAATATATAAATAGTACAAACGTGGCTCTAATGTTTGCGAAAAAGCATTATTGAATAGATTAATCGGTCGTTCAAAAACTAATCCAGTATCCAAAGAAGAAATTGGAATACTGCGATCTACCGAAGTGTAAGCACTTTGTATTCCTGTAAAGGGCGCTAATTGATAATTTGTATAATTCCAACCAAATTTGGGCTTAATAAATCCCCACTGATTATTTAGTGCATAAGTTAAACTTGGGTAAAAAACTGCGCGTTGCCCTGTTTGCAATGCTCCGCTTGTAAAATTAGTATATTGGCTATGTAAATCAGCACTCAAGCCGCCGCTTTCTGAAAATAATGATTGTGGTTTTACATTAAAATTAACCTGTGGAGTTAATGCATAAATAGGTAAAACTAGTGGTTGAAATGCTGGCTGCAAAACTTGATAACTTTGAATTTTAATACCAAATCCACCCCATTCTGGCGTGTAGTTAGTATAAAAAGATTGATTTAAATTGATGTTGTCTGTTACTGAGTTAAAATTACCAAAATTTACAAAATAGTTACTATCTGACACTCGATTAAAATCAAACCCGGCCGATAGGTTTTTAGTGATATTATTATTATCAGTTAGGTGATAATAATAACGGTACTCACCAGTTGCCATATCCTGAGGAATTTGTTCGGTATACCAGATACTATTACTATTATCAGAGAGGTAACGAAACTGGTCGGTTAACATTAATCCATCAGTAGAATAAAATTTGGGCTCAAATGTATTATCATAATTCGGTGCCATATTCCAATAATATGGAACTCCCACAAAAGCACCTGTATTATATTGCCCGCTAGCAAATCTGCTGTTAACCACGCCAAATTCTGGGGTTAAAAAGCCAGACCTTCTCTCTCCTAGAGGAAATTGAAAATAAGGTAAATTAATTATTGGTGTAGATTCAATGTAAAATCTTGCATTGCGCGCATTACCCTGGCTGTCTTGATAATCAAAAGTTGTTACATCTGAGGTAAAGTGCCAATCTGGATGATTGGGATCACAACTAGTCAAATAACCATTATCAATTTGTAATTGCTTCTTATTTAGCAATTTAATTTCATAACCACTTGCATACATGCTACTTTCATTATTATAAACCACAGCTTCTTTCATGGTGCCTTTATCTAAGTCCATATAATAATCAACCCACTTACCCGTTATTACATTATATTGCTTAGTTAACACTACGTGCCCGCCACCTGCAATATGATTGTATTTTTGATCATAGCTTAGCCAATCAGAGTTAAACGTAATATCATCTTTGTATGCTTGTACATTTCCCTGTGCCAAGTGAGTATTTCCATTTTGGCCAACTATAGAATTAGCCTGCATAATCAAAGCATTAGATTCAACTGCAACACCTTTGACCCCGTCTGGCCCAGATTTCTGATACCAATAATAGTCAGTTGCATCACACGATGGAAATGTTTTTTGTGGTATTAGCAATGAGTCTAGCGTAGTTGGAATTGAGTCCACAACATAAGTTGCAGGCAAAGCTCTAACTTTAAGACTAGAAATTAAGGCTGTAAATAAAATACTTTTTAGTAATTTATTTTTTTTACAATAATTCATCATTACCAAGATACCAAATATTTAACATAAACTAGTTATTTTATCATTTTTACGACCTCAATATTCAATGAGTTATGCTAAAATAAATAAATTATAATTATTTCTAGGATTTAATTTTGAATAATGAGACTTTCTCAGCAATTAGTACAGCTTCAGGATACTCTGGAATTGGCATAGTTAGAATAAATGGTAAAGATGCATTAACTATTGCAAAACAAATCACCAAAAACAGCAATTTCTCACCCAAAACAGCCACACTATGCGATTTTTACGATAGCAACAACTGTATTATCGATAGTGGTTTAGTGCTTTATTTTCCAGGACCAAAATCATTTACCGGTGATGACATAATTGAACTTCAAGGACATGGCAGTCCAGTTGCTTTACAAATGCTATTAAACCGAACTCTCGAATTAGGTTCACGTTTAGCTCAGGCTGGAGAGTTTAGCCGTTTAGCCTTTTTAAATGGTAAGGTTGATTTAATTCAAGCTGAAAGTATCATTGATTTAATTCATGCTGAAAGTGAATCAAGTGCTAAAAGTGCTATGCGATCTTTAAAAGGTAGTTTTTCTAAGCAAATAACTACTATTAACCAACAATTAATTAATTTACGCATGTTTGTTGAAGCTAGCTTAGATTTTCCGGAAGAAGATATCGATTTTATCAATAATGCACGTATTTATGAGCAGCTGCAAACTATTGTGACCGAGATTAATGCCCTTTTAGCTAATACTAAACAGGGAGTGCTTTTAAATAATGGTGCAGATATTGTAATTATTGGTAGGCCTAATGTCGGAAAATCAAGCTTATTAAACACTTTAGCTAATGAAGATATAGCTATAGTTACTGACATTGCCGGTACCACTCGCGATATAATCAAAGAAAAAATTATAATTAATGGCATCCATTTTAATATTATTGATACTGCTGGCATTAGAGACACTAAAGACAAAGTAGAATTAATTGGCATACAAAAAGCCATCAATGCGATGAAAACAGCTTCAATTTGCTTAATTTTAATTGATGAAACTATTGGAATAACAGCTCTGGATTTAGCAATTTTAAATAATGTAAGCTCAAATATTCCGCGTATTTTTGTGCATAATAAGATAGATTTGATTGAAGCATTTAAACCTCAATTATTTGCAGCGGAATATGCAAATATTGAGCACGTATTTATTTCTGCCAAAAATAAAATTGGCATTAATAAATTAAGAGAGGCGATTTTACGCCTAATTGGTTACGACTTTAATAAAACCGATGTCTTTATAGCAAGAACTAGACATTTAATTGCTGTCAATCAAGTTGTTGAGCACATTAATCAAGCTTTTAATAACTGGTATAATTTGGAAATTTTAGCTGAAGAGTTAAGATACGCACATAACAAATTAAGTGAAATAACTGGGACATTTTCTGCTGATGATCTACTTGGTGAAATTTTTAGCAGTTTTTGTATCGGAAAGTAAGAATAATATTTTTATACCTTCCTCTATGCTTATAAAATCAGTGATATCAATATGTTTACTCCGTACAGCTTGATTTTTATACTTGTTTTAAATTATACTTGATTGCTATATTTATACTTGATTTATTACCGGATATACGGTATAGTACTGTAATCAAGTATAGTATAAGTCAGGTAACTTTTAATGAATACAATTAACCACTTAGCCGAACCAGTCAAACCGATAAAGCCAACCACTCAATCAGGAATTGACCGCTATCTAAATCAACCACAAGCAAAACAATTAGAATTCTCCATGGGTGGCAATCTTTATTTATATGTAACTACGATAGGCAGTTGCATTTTTAAATACCGCTGCAACTTCAAAGACAGATTAACCTATATTCCCATTTTTTTAGGCATTATGATATTACAATTTTCTAAAATTAATTTTTGCTCTTTTGTTAGTTCAGTTGTAATTATTTGATCTT
>JAPJMP010000226.1 GCA_026461645.1 Burkholderiales bacterium | reverse complement strand
GAAAAAAACTTGCCATTTAAAGAATTTATCATAACGCATAATGAAGAAACTCACTTTATATCAAATGATACTGTGATTGATTATGTTATCAACTCACTTGATTCAGTGAATCAAGGAAAAATTAAAGATATATTAGTTAAGATGGATTTTGCTAATGCTGACATTAATCATTTTTTAGAGCATTGTGCTACTGGCATGGTGCTACAAAGAGTAGCAGATTTGGAAAAAACTGAATCAGCGATTAATGTTACTTTAGATTCTACTATAGAATCCATCGATTTATCAGTTAATAAAGTAATTGATGGTAATAACGAATTTTCAAGATAAAACTATTTTTATTTCATGTAAGGTATTCGTGTGGGATTTTAAAGATTTTATTCTAAAATTCTGCTAAATGCCACTGCCTGTAAGTCAAACAGGTGTGTTTAGCTGGGTGTATTTTACTTGTATCATATTTTAAAAGGAAAATTATGAAATTATTAATTAGCAGAGTCAAACTATTGTGTTTTACTAGCAGCATATTTTTGTTAAACAATGTATTTGCTACCGATAGTACCGGTGTTTCGCAATTGGATGCTCAAGCAACAGCATTTCAAACTGGAGTGCGGGTATTTGCGAAATGGGGAGGTATCTTAATGATTGTAATTGCTGGGGTAATTTTTGGTTCTGGTAAAGCTCAAGGACAATCCGGACAATTGCTATTTGGCATTGTTATTGCAATTGGCTTAATTATGGGTGCTTGGGGTTGGTTTTCTAATAACTTCAGTTATGGGTTCTCATTCTAACATGAGAAAAGTAATCCTACATCGCTCGCTTTGGAAGCCAATTCTGATCATGGGGTGCGAACGTACTCCTTTCATTATCATTATGATGAGTTCATTGCTATTAGTGGTTCAAGGGTCATTCCAGGTAAAAATTATCGGAGTAGTATTTTTTGTGATAATGACTGCAATAATGGCTTTTCTAACTAGTAAAGACCCATTCTTCTTCAAAATATTATTTCGCTATTTGCGCTATCAGGATTATTACTCAAGTTCTGCCATGTGGCCAGGTAAAAGTGACTACCCCAAGAATACTGATAAATAAGGCTAGTAATTATGAAATCTTTAAAACTATTTCCCAGTTCATTTTTTCACAATGCCCTTTATCATGTGCGTAAATTTGTATCACTTGATATATTTACATCCAAAGAATATGGCGTATCGGATTTACTTCTTTATGCAAAATTTGTTGATCCGGGGATTATTCTTAATACTGATGGTAGTTTCCTAAAATCACTATGGTTCAGGGGGCAAGACTTGGATTCATCAACTAATGATGAGTTGGCTTATATGAGTCATTATATCAATATGGCTATGTGTAGATTGGGTAGTGGCTGGACGGTGCATTTAGACTGTATCCGCCGCGAATCAACAGGTTACATTAAACCTAGTGACTGCCATTTCGTTGATGCAACTAGTTTTCTAATTGATGAAGAGCGTAGGTTTGAATATAATCTGGAAGACACTCACTACGAGAATGATTATGTAATTAATTTTACCTGGTTGCCACCGAATGACTTATCTTCGAAATTAGGGATAGTATTTTTGCAGAAAGATGAAAAGCAGAAAAAGAACACTGTTAACTACTCTGAGTACATGGATGCATTTAAAGATAATATTGAAGAAATAATCAATATTTTAAAAGTAAAGTTTAAAATTCAGGTGATGACGGATGATGAAATGCTTAGTTACTTAAACTTCTGCGTAACTGGGAATCTATTAAAATTAAAGAATCCAACTGAACATTATACTGATATTCGCTTTGTTGTAGCTAATCAGGACATTGTAAATGGTTTTGATCCTATGGTTGGGGATAAATACCTCAGAGCAATTTCTTTAGGTGAGAATTTCCCAGCCCAATCTTATCCAACTATTCTAAAGCATTTAAATGAACTAGGTTTTGCTTACCGGTGGAATACACGTTATATATTTTTATCTAATAGCGATGCTGGAAAAATGATTAGTAAAATTGCTGATTTGCATTATCAAGGACGAAAATCAGCAGGTAGTATGGTAGCAGAGCATTTTGGTGGCGATGCCTCACATAAAGTAAATAGAAGTTCTGATACCTACTTTGACGATGCTGAAGCAGCAAGAGAATTAGTTGAGTTAGGTGGTGTTAGATTTGGTAAATATACATCAACTATAATACTCATGGATAGTAGTAAAGAAGCATTGCTTGAAAAAACTAAGATTGTGCAATCGGTAATTAATAATCTAAACTTTCTAGCACGAGTAGAAAAAGCACATTGCTTTGAAGCATATCTGGGTAGCTTACCTGCAATGGTAAGGCCAAATGTCAGAAAAGCAATTATGCACTCAACTAATTTAGCAGACTTAATGCCAACAACATCAATCTGGGCAGGGTTTCATCAAAATCCTTGTCGCTATTACCAAGAAGCTAACAATAATCCACCATTATTTTATGCATCAACTACCGGCAACACTCCATTTAGAGTATGTTTGCATGTTGGTGATATAGGACACACACTAGTTTTAGGTAGTTCCCGGGGTGGTAAATCAACTAAACTTAATTTTATAGCAACACAACACATGCGTTATAAGAACGCGCGCGTCTTTCATTTTGATAATGGTCGTTCAGCGTTGCCTTTATGCTTTAGTATGAATGGTACTCATTATGATATTGGGCATGAAATGTGTAACATTACCTTTAAACCATTAGAACATTTAGATAATAGTGAAGATTTTACTTTTGCCTGTGATTGGTTGGTGGAGTTATGTTTACTCAATAGTTTTATGATTAAACCACAGCATAGGACAATAATTAGTGACGTACTGGGGATTATTCGTGATGAAGGCAGTAGCAGTCAAAGAACAATGTCCTACTTCTATTATCAAATATCTTCCAGGGATGATGAATTAGCTGAAGTATTTAAGCCTTACACAAAAACCGGTGGTGGAGATTCGCAATCAACGCTACAGGCGCGACTATTTGATGCAACGGATGATAGTCTGGCTTTAAGCAAATACACTGTTTTTGAATTAGAGCAGTTAATGAAAAAAGGAGATGAGACTTTAATACCAACAATTCGTTATTTATTTCATATGATTGAACGTAGTATTTCAAACTCATCTGAAGCCTCACCTGTTGTCATTATATTAGATGAAGCCTGGGCAATATTCAAAAATAAAATTTTTCAAGCCATAATTGATGAATGGTTACGTAAAATTGCCAAGAAAAATGTGTTTTTGGTAATTGCTAGTACTCAAATTAACGATGTACTCAAATCAGACATTTTTGATGTACTGATTGATAATTGCAAAACAACTATTTTACTTCCTAATCCTGAAGCTACTAAACCTTATATTTCTGACATTTATAAAAAGTTTGGCTTAAATGAAAAACAAATTGAATTAATTGCTTATGCCGTACCTCAGCGAGACTATTACTACATGTCTAGTTTAGGTAACCGAATGTTTAACCTGAATCTGGGGGAAATTGCTCTAACCTTTTTGGGTAAAACTTCAGTTGCTAATATAGCACGTGCCAGAGTACTTAAACAACAATATGGCGATATGTTTGGCTATTACTGGTTACAGGAGTTTGGTCATAGTGAATTTGCCGAAATTTGGAAGGGTAAACATTTAGTGCTTAATGGAGGAAAAAACGATGCCTAATAATAAGCCTGCAAGTATAAATTCAGAGAATAACAATGAAATAGAGAATCCATACTTTAATAACCGTAAAGGATTTACCGATAGATTGGATGCTGAGCGGGCTAATACCGCTTCATGGAAATTCATTGCCTGGTTTAGTAACTTGATAACTATAATTGCAGTTATTGGGTGTATTTACGCAGCGAATTTGCCTGATATAGTGCCATTTATCTTTAAAGAAGATGGTTCTGGTGGTTTGACTGCTATGGGTATTGCAAGTCAGGAAATGCATGTTAATAAACAAATGGTAGCTAACCAAATAGGTTTATTTTTAATTGCGTTACGCGAAGTCCCAGCTTCAGTTGAAATAAAGAAGCGTTATGTCACAAGAGTGCAGATGATGTCAACGCAGCAGTTATTTCATAATGTGCTGGCGAAAATGCTTAAAGAGTCCTATTTAAGAGTTGGTAACGGTGAAGTATTCATAACTTTAAAATCCATAATTCCTATTACTAAAAACACATGGGAATTAGATTGGACAGAAGCAGGAGCTAATGGTAATAGCCTTGGAGAATATAAGGCCACCCTTACAATTGAGTTATCTAAAGAATTTAAAAACTCCTCAGCCTTGATCTATAACCCAATTGGTCTTGTTGTAACAGATATAAACATTAATAAAATAATAGGTAGCTAAATATGAAAACTATGCAAAAAAATTTATTTACATTCGTGGTTTCCTTAACAATTCTCTTTGGTTGTGCTCAGAATAAGTTGCCATTACCGGCACCGATTATTAAAACCACTGAAATTCAAACACAGCCGATTATTGAAGATGATGTCATTACGCCAACTGAAATTAATCTGCTAAATGATAATAAAGATTCAATAACTAATGTAAAAAGTCGTTATCATGGTAAAGGAAAACACGCCAAGAAATTTCTGGTCAGTAGCACATTTAACTTTAGTTATAGTGGTGATGTCGCTGGTGTAGTTAATGCCTTTGTGGACTATGACCCAAGCATTAATATATATAAAAGCATAGGTAAAGTCTGGTTCCAGAATATTAGCATTGAACTAAATAATACTAATATAACCGCTATTGCAGAATATATTGATAAAGCAACTAATGGCAGAGTCAAACTAACCTACTTTGAAAAACAAAATTCTCTACGTTTAACTTATGATTCAACTATTACCGTTGCTAATGATGCATTAAAACAATCCCAGATATGGCAAGATGGAGGTACGCCAAGCCCAGTGCTATCTAAAGATGGAATTGTGCTATTTCCTTATGGCCAGTATGAGCCTAAAATTACCTGTCAACCATTACAATTATGTGACATTCAATTACAAGCTGGTGAAACTGTTAAAGGACTCATGATTGGAGATAGTGTACGCTGGAATGAGGGCGATGGTGCAATCCCTGTTGTTTATTCAGGCAGTGACAGCAAACCAATACCACATGTAGTCTTAAAACCTACTTACCCAGGTTTAAATACCACCTTATTGGTAACGACAGATAAACGCACTTACTATATCAAGTTAGTCTCATCCGATAGTGCTAATTTATCTAGAGTAGGCTTTTATTACCCTAGTGAACAGATTCAACAGTTTGATGATAAAAGGGCAGAAGCTAAAGCCAAAGATGATGAAATCTTAACTGATGGAGCCTTCCCAAATATTGATCCGCGCAATATGCATTTTAATTACAAAGTATCAGGTGATACTGATGCAGCTTTTAATCCGGTTCAGGTATTTGATGATGGTACACATGTTTATATTCAAATGTCTGATAGTGTAAGAACCAATGAATTACCTGCATTCTATGTTCTGGGAGCCGATGGTGAAACGTTAGAGTTAGTAAATTTTAGTTATAAAAAGCCATTTTATATTGTAAATAAATTATTCAATAAAGGTGTATTGGTTCTTGGTTTGGATAGTAATCAGCAAAAAATTACTATTTCTAAGAAATAAGTGCTAGGGATGAATGATGAAATTTAATCTAAAGAATAAAGTATTACCTAATGGCTTTAATAAGCGTGCAGTAGTAATTGCACTGGGTATTGTGGCGATTATTATTGCTGGGTTTATAACGTATGTTACTACTAACAATACTATTCGCGGTAATAATGCATCTACTGAAGAGCCCCAAAAGATTGAGATTAATGATGATGCAGCTAACCAATCTTCAATTATTGATATAACAAATTCAAAGCCAATAGCTTCAATGCCAGTAGCTAAAATAGATAAAACTATTCTTCCTATAACTTCCAATAGTGTATTTTTGCCACAGCAGAAGATGATTGAAACTGAATATGATAAGCAGGCTAAGCAAATTGAAGAACAAGCAAAAATGAAGAAGCTTCAGGCGCAGTTTGCAGCTCCTGGTTCCAAATCTTCGATGACTAGTAACGCCATTAAAAGCAATGCTTCATCAGCAAGTATTCAGTTAAAAGGTAAATCTACGTCACAGAAAACTAATGCAAGTATCCCAGTTAGCTCCAATGGTGGAGCAACATCAACATATCTAGACTCAGAATTAGTTAAGCCTAAGAGCCCATACTTGATTCAGGCTGGTTCAATCATCCCATGTGTAATGATTAGCGGAATTAATTCAGATATTTCTGGTCAAGTAATTGCCCAGGTTCGTGAAAATGTTTATGATTCAATTAGCAGTAGATATTTATTAATTCCTCAAGGGTCTAAATTAATTGGTTCATTCTCTAATCAAATTGCCTATGGTCAACAACGTCTTGGGGTAGCCTGGACAAGAATTATCTACCCTAATGGTTATTCAATTGATTTAAGGGGAATACCTGGAAGTGATGTATCTGGATTTAGCGGATTTTATGACCAGGTTGATAATCATTACTGGTCAATCTTTGGTTCCAGTTTTGTAATAGGCATAATTACTGCTGGAATGCAGTATTCGCAAAATAATACTAATCCCAACGTACAAATAGGTGGTATTGGGGTATCAACTAATCCAACTGTTGGCCAAACTATAGCTGGAAGCTTAGGGCAACAGCTAGGTCAAACAGCAATGATGATAACTCAAAAAGGTTTAAATGTTGCACCCACATTAACAATCAGGCAAGGCTATATGTTTACCGTAATGTTAACAGCAGATGTTGCCTTAAAACCATATAAATAGAATTAATAGGAGTTAAACCAATGGATGCTTTAGTAAAACTATTGCTTATTACTTTAATTATGACCAATCATGCCACGGCTACACCAACTGATGAAGTCTTGGTTGATTCAGCTTATGTACAAGGAGTTAATATTTATAATTCATGTATTGCCATACCTCCGGCTGATCCTAATGTGTTGGCATATTGCACTACTTTATATGTAACCTACCTTTCAACACTAAGTCTGGTTAATGCACCATTTCCAATATTACCAGCTTCAGATCCATCACCATATTCATGGAGCCCTTTTGATATATGTAGGTATGAAGTTACTCACATGGTATTTAATTCAGTTACTCAGACACCATATTACTGCCCAACAATTTAACCTCACATATTATAAAGGTAAATAAAATGAATAAACTATTAATTGTATTAACTAGCATATCAATATCAAGCTATGCAATAGTACCAATAACTACATCTCTTGACCCAAATGCTTTATCTGCTGCAGCAAGTGCTGCAGCAAATGCTGGCACTTATCTAAATCAAATTGAACAAGCACAAACTGTTGCTACCCAAATACAGGGATTACAAGCCTTGCAACAACTACAAATTGCAGGTTCTGGGCTGTGTAATCTATGTAATCAATCTGACAAAGCTCAGTTACAGGCATATCTAAATAATGTTAATGGTGATTTATGTACTCAATTCTCTAATGCGATGAGTAATATGAGCTCAGCGCAGCAATCATTTAATAACTTGCAAGGTATCATAGGTGCTTTAAATGGAGTCAATCCACAAGCAGCTTCCCTAAGTTTGATACAAAGTTCTGCAACAACTCTAACCTCAGTTAGTAGTACTTTGGCACAAATGCAAGCTATGCAGGCTCAAGCAATACAAAAGCAGTTAGCTCAAGAGAAATATGATACACAGGAAGCTACCCAAATGTCACAAATGAATTTAGGTAACTAATAATGAGGAAGTATGTTTTAGTATGTATATTATTATTATCACATGCTACTTATGCAATACCAGCAATGTGTTCAATGTCGGCAACTGGCGGATTGTTAGATATATTCTTGCAAAATTATTACAATGCATCACAGTCCTGGACTGGTGTTTTAGCCCCAATTGCTACTAAACTATTTTGGTTTTGGTTTACTTGTGAATTTTTATGGCAGTTAACATTTAAGAAGATATTAACTAATGATTTACAGAAGCTTTATGTATTCTTTGTAATCCGGATATTTACTGCATATTTCTTTGCCCAGTGTTTTGTAAACCCAGATTTCTATTTGGGAATTATTCAATATTTAACTAATCTAGGTGCACAAGCTGGTGGCTTTAGTGTTAATCCAACATCTGGTAATCCTTTTGGGACATTATCACCTTCTGGAATAATTAATATTGGTCTTTGTTCATGGAATAGCTTATTTGCCTTTTTAGGTGCAAATGCTGGATGGGCAAGTGTAGTAAATGCAATAATATATGCAGTACCAATGATAATAATGGCTTTATTAATTACTCTTATTGCTATTATAATGGCTTTAGCCTTAGTAATGCTGGCACTAGAATCATATATAGTATTATTTGGTGGCTTCATATTATGTGGTTTTGCTGGTTCAAGTTGGACACAAAGTTTTTGGCAAAAATATTTAAGTTATGTTAGCGGTATTGCTATAAGATTTTTTGTGATGTGTTTAATTCTTGGGTTAATGAAAACTCAGCTAAATACACTATTTGCTTATATCGTTAGCGCATCATCTGGATCTGACTATGTAACTTTAATCGGTGTATTTTTTAATACTTTAATTTGTATGATTATCAATGCTTTTATTGTATTAAAGGTTCCTGCAATGGCTGGTGCTATGCTCAGTGGGCAGGTTAGTGGTGGATTAGGTGATTTGATGCATGGTGCTGCAATGGTTATGTCCGGTGCTAATATGATCAAGTCATTTGGTGGTGGTAACAATAAAACATCGGCACTCGCCCAAAGTGCATTAGCACTTGGTATCGGAGGTGCTTCACTTGCTGATAGTGGAGTATCTAAAATGGCAACCACTACTGCATCTACAGCGGCTAAAGCTGCCGGTGAAGCAGGTGGTAAAGTAGCTTCTATGAGTCAAAATATTGGGAATAAAGTACCTGATATAGGAAATAGCGCGGCTTCAACTACAAAATCTGAGAAATTAGATGCACTCTCCGTGGCAAAAACTAATTCATCCGGCTTGGATTATTCAACTGACCAAAGACATTCAAGTAATGGTAACTCAATGTCAAATGATAGCAATGGTATAACTGGCGGTTCAGGAACAGTAAATACTACACCAAAACCTACATCAGCCAAATTTATTGAAGCAGGTAAACATTTAGGCAAAGCTGCTGAAGAGGCTGGAAGGATGTCAGGAAGTGGACATTCTGGTGGGGCTGAACTCAATATTAATCCACATAAAGAATAATTGCATACATAATCTGAAGGTGATATAATATGGTACTAGGTGGTATAGAAATTGTTAAAAATATATAAAACTAAACACTTTAATAAATGGCAAAGTAAATCCAGCGAATTTGAAGATAGTTCGTTGATACAAGCTATACATGAAATGCAAGATGGTTTATTTGATGCGGAACTTGGCGGCAATCTTTATAAAAAAAGAATTGCGCGGCACGGAGCAGGTAAAAGCTCTGGATATAGAACCATTATTGCAACAAAATTAAAAGATAGATGGTTCTTCATATTCGGTTTTGCTAAAAACGAAAAGGATAATATAAGCAATAACGAATTAAAAGCATTGCAGCGCTTTGGTGAATTGTTGTTAAATTTTACTGACGCCGAAATTAAAAAAGCCATCACTGAAAAACATATTGTTGAGGTTAAT
>JAPJMP010000022.1 GCA_026461645.1 Burkholderiales bacterium | reverse complement strand
TAGAAGCAAAAATAAATAATAATTTTAATTGAGTAAATTTTTGAAATATAAAGCAATAGGATTAATTGGCCCAACAGCTACCGGAAAAACAGAACTAGCCTTAAAATTAGCTAATATATATCCGTTAGAAATTATTAGCGTTGATTCGATTTTAATTTATAAAGACATGAACATTGGCTCATCAAAGCCAAGTAATCAAGACCTGGAGGTTGTGCCGCATCATTTAATCAATATTTTACTTCCTACGGAAACTTACTCTGTAGCGTCATTTTTAAATGATAGTGTCAAATTAATTAAAGAAATAAATTTAAAAAATAAAATACCATTATTAGTTGGCGGCACAATGATGTATTTTAATGCTCTAATCAATGGGATTTCTAAATTACCGACTGCTAATGAAGAAATCCGGCAACAGATTATTATGGATGCGCAGAAAAATGGATGGGATTATGTCTATAATAAATTAATTGAATTAGATGATTTAGCCGCAACAAGAATTACGCCGAATGATCATCAAAGAATAATCAGGGCTTTGGAGGTTTACTATCTAACTGGTAAACCAATTTCACAAATGCAGATACAGGATAAAATAAATATAGCCAAGGATATAAATTTTGTTAACTTTAGCATTATTCCGGCAGATAGAAAAATTCTTCATCAAAGAATAAATCAAAGATTTATAACTATGCTGAATAATGGGTTAATTAATGAAGTCGAACAGTTGAGATTAAAATATAATACTTTAACAAATATGCATACCGCAATTAAGTCGGTAGGATATTATCAAGTTTGGAATTTTTTAGATGGAATTATTAGTTATGACGAAATGGTGGCGCAAGCTCAAGCAGCTACGCGACAATTAGCTAAACGACAAACAACTTGGTTAAATAGTATGAATAGTATTACAAATATTGCCAATGATAATCTACTTGAAATAGATAAACTCTTTTTGCAACTAACTTCCAAACTAAATGCATCAGCAGAACTTAATATGTAGCCTTGGACCTTACTAAATTTAAAATATGGTATAATTAATAGTCAGATAAATATGCTTTAAAAAATGGAGAAAAAGATTTTTAAATTGTTTAAGCGCTCTAAAAAAGTTTCACCAATTCAAGATGAAACATTATTAGCCAAAAATATAGCTCAAGAGGAAATTAAACCACTTGATGCGGTTGATGAAATATTAAATGAAATTAATAGTGCAATTACTGATTCTGAAGTAATTAACCGTGTTGATGATGTAATTGAAGCATTTGAAGTCAAGCCAGAGACTATAGATGAACAACTAGCCGTAGCGAATATTAATAAACTTTCATGGTTAGGTAGGTTAAAAGATGGTTTAGCTAAAACGCGCAATACTTTAGGCAAAAAATTATTAGAAGTATTTGGTAAAGGTAAAATTGACGAAATAATTTATGAAGAACTAGAGGCAATTTTATTGTCTGCCGATATTGGCTATGCTGCTACTAGTTATTTGTTGGAAGATATACGTAAAAAAGTTAGTTTAAAAGGTTTAAAAGATGCCTCTGAGCTAAAATTAGAATTAAAAGAGAGTATAACTGAATTATTACAGCCGCTGTTTAAACCTTTAGAGTTAAAACAGAATGCTACTAATGTTATGATGATGGTTGGAGTTAATGGAGCTGGCAAAACCACTTCAATTGGCAAATTAGCCAATTTTTTTCAAAAGCAAGGTTTAAGTGTTATTTTAGCAGCCGGAGATACATTTAGAGCTGCAGCACGCGAACAGTTATGTGAATGGGGTAAACGAAATAATGTTGCAGTTATTTCTCAACAAGACGGCGATTCAGCTGCTGTTTGTTACGATGCAGTACAATCTGCGATTGCTAATAAGATTGACATTGTATTAGCTGATACTGCAGGAAGATTACCCACTCAATTAAATTTAATGGAAGAAATTAAGAAGGTTAAAAGAGTTATAGGTAAATCGCTATCAGATGCTCCACATGAAATATTGCTGGTTTTAGATTCTAATATCGGTCAAAATGCAATTAATCAGGTTAAAGCATTTGATGATGCTTTGGGTATTAGTGGTATAGTTTTAACTAAATTAGACGGTACAGCAAAAGGTGGAGTAATATGTGCAATTGCCCGAGAACGACCAGTGCCAATATATTTTATTGGTATCGGTGAGAAAATTGATGATTTAAGACCGTTCGAAATTAAAGATTATGTGGACGCTTTGTTTGATTGATGACAAATATTTGGAGAAAAAAATGAATTTAGAGTTTGATGATAAGAGTAATTTAAAAGATAACAATACCGCAAGAATCAAAGTTGTTGATAAACGTATTATAAATGGAAAAACTGATGTTAATCAATTAGTTCCATTTAAATATAAATGGGCTTGGGAGAAGTATTTAGCTACTTGCGCTAATCATTGGATGCCACAAGAAATAAATATGCAAAGAGATATTGAATTATGGAAAAATCCAAAAGGATTGACCGAAGATGAACGTTTAATTGTTACACGTAATTTAGGGTTCTTTGTAACAGCTGATAGTCTTGCAGCAAATAATATTGTTCTAGGGACATATCGTCAAATTACTGCTCCGGAATGCCGTCAATTTTTATTACGTCAGGCATTTGAAGAAGCAATTCATACTCATGCCTATCAATATATCGTGGAAAGTCTGGGATTAAATGAAAGTGAAGTATTTAATGCTTATCATGAAATTCCTTCAATAAAGGCTAAAGACGAATTTTTAATTCCTTTTATTAATGTATTAACGGACCCAGGATTTAAAACTGGAACGCTTGAGTCGGATAAATTATTATTAAAATCATTAATTGTTTTTGCATGTATTATGGAAGGCTTGTTTTTTTATGTGGGGTTCGTCCAAATTCTAGCTTTAGGAAGACAAAATAAAATGACCGGTGCAGCTGAGCAATATCAATATATTTTGCGGGATGAGTCAATGCATTGTAATTTTGGTATTGATTTAATTAATACTATCAAATTAGAGAATCCTAATTTATGGACTGAAGAGTTTAAAAATGAATTAGCTGAATTGTTTAAAAATGGTGTTGAACTTGAGTATTCTTATGCCGAAGATACTATGCCAAGAGGAGTATTAGGGTTAAATGCAACAATGTTTAAAGAATATTTACGCTTTATTTGTAATCGTAGAATGCAGCAAATTGGATTAAATGAATTGTTTCAAGGAGCAACTAATCCTTTTCCTTGGATGAGTGAAATGATCGATTTGAAAAAAGAAAAGAACTTTTTTGAAACAAGAGTAACAGAGTATCAAAGTGGTGGTGCTTTAGCTTGGGACTAAAATTTATTTAAAGATTAGTAACTATTTGGGGCTGGTTTATTTAAATAGCTGAATGTATTAGCTGAATATGATGTATAATGCATTATTTAAGAAAGAGATAAATGACCAAAAAAACTTTTGCTGATCTTGGAATCAGCGCTGCAATGCTTGAGGTTTTAACTGCTAAAGGTTATGAAGAACCAAGTAAAATTCAAGAGCTTGTAATTCCTGAATTGTTATTAAATAAATCTAATGTTATAGGCCAAGCTCAGACTGGCACCGGTAAAACAGCTTCATTTGCCATACCAATAATTGAAAATTTAAAGAACCACACTAAAAAATTATCAGCTTTGATTTTAACTCCAACACGTGAATTAGCTAATCAAGTTTCTGATGAAATACATTCATTATGCTACAACAAAGATATAAAAACTTATCCTGTATACGGGGGACAATCAATACAACTGCAAATAAGTAATATTAAAAGAGGTGTTGATATTATTGTTGGAACTCCTGGTAGAGTTATTGATTTACTAGATAGAAAAGTTTTAAATATAAAGGATTTAGAGTATTTTGTGCTAGATGAGGCAGATGAAATGCTCAATATGGGATTTGTTGATGATATAGATTTAATCTTAAAACAATGTAGTAATAAACAACATATGTTGTTTTTCTCAGCAACGATGCCTGAGTCAATAGTGAGAATTGCTAAAAAGTATATGGGTACTTTTAAAACCATCAAAACCGAAACTAATGAATTAACAACGGATTTAACTCAACAGATTTATTTTGAAGTTAAAGATAGTGAAAAGTTTGATACTTTATGTCGCGTACTTGATTTTGAAACTAATTTTTATGGCATAATTTTTGCTCGCACTAAAAATGAAACTGACACAATTACAAGTAAATTAAAATCTCGTGGTTATCATGCAGAACCGTTACATGGAGATATTAGTCAACCAATTAGAAATAAAACATTAGCTGCGTTTAAAAGTCAAACCATTAATATTTTAGTAGCAACAGATGTGGCAGCAAGAGGAATTGATGTTAATAATTTGACTCATGTTATTAATTATTCAGTACCTACTGAACCTGAGTCTTATGTGCATAGAATTGGCCGAACAGGAAGAGCTGGCAATAAAGGAATTGCTATTACTTTTATTACTAAAAAAGATGTATATTTATTAAATCGCATTCAAAAAACAACTAAAACTAATATTAAAAGACAATCAGCCCCAAGTATTAAAGATGTAGTTGCGGCAAAAAAAGAATCACTGATTGCTTTTATTAATGAAATAATTAATGAAAATGATTATGAAGAATATACAGCCTTGAGTAAAAATATTCTCAATGATAAAAATCCTGAAGTGGTTGTGGCATCAATGATCAGACACTTTTATGGCGATGATTTATTAGAAAAATCATATCCAGTTAGCCAGAAAGAGGAATTTCCTAAATTTACCGATAACGATAATTCAAGATTGTTTTTAGCTATTGGTAAACGTGATGGTTATACTCCGAAAAAATTACTTGAGTTTTTATTTAGTAAGTGTAATACTCCGGCGCGTAAGGTTAAGGATATTCAAATAATGGATAATTTTTCTTTCATTACTGTTCCGTTTGCCGAAGCTGAAGAAATTTTGAAAAGAATTAATACCAAGGATAATAAAAAACCATTGGTTAGTTTGGCTAAAAGCAAAAAATAGTATTGGATATAAATTAAATAAGTGCAATGATATTCTTATAAATTTTATGCAAAATAAGTATGATGTAGTAATTATTGGAGCTGGTGCTGCAGGGTTGATGTGTGCTCACACTGCAGCAGCCAGAAACAAAAAAGTAGCGTTACTTGATCATAGTAATAAATTAGCAGAAAAAATAAGAATTTCCGGTGGCGGAAGATGCAATTTTACCAATATTAACACTAGCCCTAGTCAATATATATCAAACAATCCTGCCTTTTGTATTTCTCCGTTATCGCGTTATACACCTAATCATTTTTGTGAATTATTAGATAAATATAATATTACTTATCATGAAAAAACATTGGGTCAATTGTTCTGTGATGGTAAATCTGAACAAATAATTGATTTATTGGATTTTTTATGTAAGCAAAACAATGTTGTGCGTAAAATGGGGGTTAAGGTTGAACAAATTGAACAAAATTCAAGTGGTTTTTGTTTAATCACCGATACTGAAATAATTCAAACCGAGGTGTTAGTGATTGCTAGTGGAGGGCTATCGATACCTTATATTGGCGCCTCAGGTTTTGGTTATGCCATAGCTAAACAATTTAAACTTAATATTGTTCCAACCAAACCGGCATTGGTTCCATTAACCTTAGGTGTTGAACAATTAGAAAGTTTTGCTAATTTATCGGGTACTTCTTTTTTTAGCCGTACCTCAATTGGTAGAACAAGTTTTACTGAAAACAGCTTAATTACTCATCGTGGGCTTAGTGGTCCAGCAATTTTACAAATATCCTCTTATTGGGATAAGGATATGGCAATTACGCTAGACTTATTACCGACCGATGATATTTGTTATTTATTAGAGATGAATCGCAAAAGTAATAAATTACTAAATAATTTTTTGCATCAATTTTTTAGTGAAAAGTTTGCTTTAAGTCTGTGTGACTTAATTGGAATTAATAAAAGTATTAGTCAATTAAGCAATAAAGAGATTGCCAAAATTAAACAAACTATTCATGGATTAACTATTACTCCAAATGGTACCTTAGGATATAAAAAAGCTGAAGTAACCAAAGGTGGAGTTGATACGCGAGAATTATCCTCTAAAACTATGGCGGTAAAAAATAATAGTAATTTATTTTTTATTGGCGAAGTTGTTGATGTTACCGGCCACTTAGGCGGTTATAATTTTCAATGGGCTTGGGCCTCGGCTGTTGTTTGTGGTAATAGTATTTAACTACTAATTGATGCTAAATAAGGCATTTCATACTATGTTAAAATTATTGCTATAAATTAGTTGTAAAACATAATTTTAGAATAAATAATTAATTTTTAAGGAGTTGCTGTGAGAAAAACATTATTGGTGCTCTCAAGTTTATTAGCCTATAGTGGCTGTGCCAATGCTGAAGTATATGTGGATGCAAATTTTGGGGCAAATACCTCATGGAGTTCACCGGTTTACAATGTAAACGGTGGGTATAAATTTAATAATTATATCGGTGTAGAAGGCGGTATTAGTTATTCACCACAATACAAATATAGTTGGGGTCCTGGTTATGCTTATAATACTGATTACTGGTTATTTGATGGTGCTGTTAAGGGAATATTACCACTAACTGACATTTTTTCTTTATATGGAAAATTAGGCTTAGGTTTGAATAATTATACTAGTACCTGGAATGGCTGTAATGGCATAGGTTGCAGTGGGCCAGCTTATTCTGGAGTTAATTTAGGTGTTTTGGCCGCAGCTGGAGTTCAGTTTGACCTGTCAAGTCAATGGTCGCTGCATGTTGAAGACTATACTGTAACTGGATCTAATCCAAACTTTTTTGTTTTTGGCGGTGAATTTAATTTTTAGTTAATTAACTGCTAAATTGTACTAGCAATAGCAGCAATTGCATAAAATAACTCTTTTTTACCAAGATAAAAATGATAAATATAATATATGTTGTCGCAGGAATTTTAGTGGGTATGCTATCTGGTATTTTTGGTATCGGTGGCGGCATCATTACTTTTCCTGTAATATATATTGGCTTAACCAAGTTTTATCATTTTCCGGCAAATACTGCTTTTCATTTAGCGGCAACTACAGCACTAATTATTACTATACCAACTTTGATTTCAACGGCTATTTCAAGAAAAGAACAGCACCAAATAAAATTAAAACTAGTAATTAAATTAATTCCAGGGGTAATTCTTGGAGTAATTGTAACTACACAGTATTTAATTAATATAATTAATATTCAAGTAGTTAAGCATCTTTTTCTAGTTACAACTACACTTATTGCCATTCAATTTTATTTTAATTATATGCCAACAAAGAATATTACCAAATCATCTTCCAGAATTTCTGATTTTATTACTGGTTTTTTAATTGGTGCAATTGCAACACTTTTAGGCATTACGGGAGGAGAGTATACCGCCTCATATTTAAACTATCACAAAGTTCCAATAAAACAAGTTGCGGGGACCACGGCAATAATTGGACTTATTATTTCAATTTTAGGGTCAATTGGTTTCATTTATCATGGCTTAATGGTTGCTCAAACAACGCATAACTATGCTAATTTTGTTAATATTGCAGCGTTAGTAGAAATTGGTGCAGCAAGTTTAATTATGGCATATTTAGCAAATAAATTTTTAAACCACTTGAAGACCAGTTTTCTATCAAAAATTTTTGCAATAATTATATTTAGCTCAGGCATAGTAATGGTAATGGTTTAATAGCTATTAAATCTATTGATTTTAATTTCTGTAGCGAGGTACATCAATAAAGTTCATATTAGCTAAAGTTGCAGCAGTAAAGCCATGTTCTGAATCTTCAAAAATTAAACAATTAGCATGAGCCACATTCAATTTGTTAGCACTAAGTAAAAACATCTCAGGATTTGGCTTACCATAAGAAACATCTTCGATTCCAATTACTAATTCAAATATATGTTCAAGATTATTATATTTAAGCATTTTCTTAATGGTGTCACGACACCCATTTGATGCAATGCTCATAGGAATTTTATTATAATAGTGATTAATAATTTCTATAATGTCTGCGAATGGTTTTACCTGAAATGAATATGTCTTATCAAACAACACATTTTTTTCAGCTAACATTTGATTAACATTTGGTTGAAATTGATGCAAATTTGCGATGGACTCAACTAACTCTAGTCCATTCATCCCTTTATACGTAGTCATAAATTCAAGTTCTGTTATAAATGGCAGATTAAATTTAGCAAAAGTTGCATTCCACGCTTTGTAATGTGCTGTTAATGTATCCATAACGGTACCATCACAGTCAAATATAAACAATTTTGGTTGTAAACGATCAATAATTTTTATAATTTCATGTGTCAATATATTTTACTCCATAATTGCCATAACTAGAGAACCAACTAAACCAGAGTGTGTCAATTTGGGTAGCATAATATATGAATCAATGTTAGCTGCATTTACCGTGTCTATATAATTAGCTATAATTTTTAATAGATGCAAACGAATTTTGCTAATTAAAAATTTATTATTCATGACGCCACCACCTAAGATTATTCTTTCTGGAGCTAAAGTTAAAATTAAATTAGCTAAAGCATAGGCAATATATTGCGCTTCATATTCCCAGGCAATATGATCGGGACTAATTGTACTAAAATCATTAATATTCCATTTTGCTATCATTGCTGGACCGGAAGCATAGCCTTCTAAACAGTTACTATGAAAAGGGCAAATTCCAGTATAAATATCATTTGGATTAAGACTTGGAATAAACATATGGCCTATTTCTGGATGGTGCTTGCCACTGATAATTTTTCCATTACAAAATATGCCACCGCCAATACCGGTTCCAATAGTTATATATACAAAATTATTTAAACTCTGCGCATGGCCTAACCTATGTTCACCAATAGCCGCAGCATTAACATCAGTGTCAAACACGATTGGTAATTTAAGATGTTGAGCAAAAAAGCCAACAATATTAGTATTATTCCAGCCAGGCTTTGGCGTTGAAGTAATGTAACCATATGTAGGGGAGTTAATGTCAGCATCTATTGGACCAAAACTTCCTATACCTAAACTTTCAATTTGATAATTTTGAGATTGAGCTTGAAAAAAATTTAAAACTTGAGTAAATGTTTCATCAGGTAATTTAGTTTCAATTCTTGTACTAGCAAGAATATCACCATCACTGGTGCCCACAGCACAGTTAAATTTAGTGCCGCCGGCTTCAATTGCCGCATAAACTTTTTTCATAATACACCATTGAAGTTATGTAATAACAGTTAAGAAAATAATTGCAATAATTAAAATTAACATTCCTAGGCCATAGGTCATTTTATTTGTAGTGGTATAGCCTTTCCATTCGCCAATTATTATATCCCAGAAATTAGAGGATAAAATAATACAAATTAAGAATATTGGCCATAATACAATCGTACCATAAGTATTATACATTAGGATAGATTTGGTATAAAAAATTTGTGAACTAAACCCATAAAAATGACATTAAGACAATGTAAAAATAATAAATTAATGTCGCTGGTTGAATAAAATTATGCAAAGATTTATTTTTTATATTTTGATATAACATAAATAAAACAAATGGAACTGCTGCGGCACTAAAAAATATAGGCCAAATAATACTAGAGGCGGTCAAACTAGATAATCCGCTGTTAAGTGCCATTACATGTATATTAGAGGCAAGGCTAAGTGTAATATTCTGTCCTGCTGTGGTTAATCCACATAATATAGAAATTGTACAGCCAAATATAAACCCATTTGATCTACTTGTTTTAGAAGTTGCATGCTTAGATTTTGCCGCAAAATAATTGACACTTAATCCAATAATAGCAAGAACTGAACAGCTAAATACAGCAAATCCCAAATGCGATAATAATTTTGCTTGGGAATTTAAGATAATCGGAATAATGCTACCTAAAACTATTCCAAT
>JAPJMP010000225.1 GCA_026461645.1 Burkholderiales bacterium | reverse complement strand
TTGGTTTTAAAATTAAATCGGCAGTAAGCATTATATTAAATGGATATCCTGGCCGAATAATTAATGTTGGTTGCACATTTAAATTTTTTTGCGCCACCATAAGACCAGTTTGCCCCAATTGTTGTCCCAAACTTCCAGCCACAACCTGACCGACGCTTGGATTATTAACTACTCCACCTGTAATTTGTGCATTAACATTAGTATTGTTTTGACTATATTGTAATGCTGAAGTTATCATGCCGATAATAAAACTTGAACCAAATATTTTCCAATATTTATTATCTACTTGGTCATAAAATCCTGAATACCCTTCTAAATCTGAACCTGGTATACCCTTTAAATTAACTGATCTGCCATCTGGATAAATAACTCTATTCCATGCAACTAAAACACGTTCTTGTCCATAAACAATATTTGAATCATATAGGCCAATAAGTTTAGCACCTTGAGGTATTAAGAGATACTGGCGTTTAATACTATCATAAATATTATCTCGCACCAATGCAACCACCTCACCTGGTAGATCAGAGTTTATACCATTAATCATCACAGCAGGAATAACACTTCCTGCTTTTAACTCAGATGAATTTTTACCATCCATCGTCTTCCCCTCAAATCCTGGCTCATAATTATATAAAATATTTGACCTTTTATTTGATTCTATCGTAAGGTTATCCCTGTTTTTTAAATTTGTATCTTGATCATTATTAGTGCTTTGCGAGGAATTACTGCCTGAGTTCAAATTTGCCTTAAACATTAATGCTTTCGCCGTAATACTATTTAAGTTGTTTGGCATTGATTGTATTTGTGCCGTTGCTATATTTGCCGAGATTTCTTGCCTAATTGCTTGAGGTTGATTGTTTGTTGCATCAGTTATTGCAGGCACCTTTATTGCGCTATTTTCTGAAACAAAATTATTATTTTTTAAACCTTGTGTGGGTATGATTTTTTGCTTATTTAACCACTCTTCAACATCAAAGTTAGTATTAAGTTTATTATAATAATCATCGGCATTATTACTGTCTAACTGATTTTTTTCCTGAGTATAAAATATACCATAAAATATTATTCCAATCAAAGCAAAGGAAATAACACATAAACTTATAATTATTTTTTTACGTGAGATTCCATTTGTTGTATTTTTATGATAAAAGAAATTATTCATTAATTTACCTTCTAAATAATCTAGCCCAAAACCCCTTCTTTTTTTCTTCTTTTTTTATACGAACAGTTTCAACATTTTCACCAAAACCATTAATTAGCATCGCCTGATCGAATAATTTATCAACAATATAAAAATGACTTTTAAAGCGGAAATTAACCATTTCACAATTTTTGCCACTATAATCATTATTTGCAACAATACACAAAGTTGGTAAGCTTCGTGAACTAACCTCTGGTGGCAGTTGAATATATACACTAATTCCATCATCAAAAACTTTTACCGGGCTCCATATATAGTCATTATTGGCAATGCTATAGTTATAATTAAGTTTGGCTAAATCTAGCATTGGAATTTCAATAGCAGAGCCTATGTCATTTTGTTCGTTAATGCTTTCAGCTTCTAATTGATTTATAGTCTTGATATTTTGAATGATTTCTGCCGGATAATAAAACCCAATTCGCGCAACATAATTACTAATTGATGAGCGTAATTTAATCATATAAGTACGCCTTGATGTTGTTATTACCAAACTTGTTTCTAGCCCATTTTGATTAGGTTTTAAAACCAAATGCGGAGTTAATTCTTTACCTTGCCCAGAAAAAATTGTTGGAATTCCCTGATCTCCCTGATTCCAACGAGCTGAATCGCCAATAACAATTCCCTGTATTTCTTCTCCTTGCTGTAATTCAATATCACATAAATTAAATGTCTGACAAGTTATAATTGGTTCATATTGTCCATACGGAAATCTAACTACGCCATCAGCTTGTAAGATGGGTAATGGGGCATGACCATTTTGCCATTTTAATGATTCCTTTATCGCATCATTAGCTACATCTAAATGAGGAGTATAATTAATTTGCAATGAATTTTTATTGTTATCATAAATTAAAGCTACTAAATTATTACTTTGATTTATAATTGTGTCATTAATATCTTGAAAACTAACTTGGTGCAAATTAAGATTAATATTTATGCCTCTGCGTCCTCCGGCATAAGGCAAAATTTTTAATGAACTATCTAAATGTTTAAACACTGCAATTACGCCATTAATATCACCGCTATAGTTAATATCAATTAATGATGAATTAAGCAGATGACCATTTGATATTGAATTATTAGTATGTGCTTGTGCTAGATTTAAACTAAAGCCTAAAGTATAACCAATCAGTAAAATTAATCTATTTTTCATCGCTAATGTCCTCAACCGGATTAATATAAGATATAAATAATCCTGCCGGATTAATTAGTTGCATTTGATTGTCAATATTATTATTTTGGTGAAATGAAATAACACTGCTAAAATTTTGTTGCCTAATCATATTACCTTCCGGAGTATATAACTGTTCTAACCAACTAATCAACCAAGACTTATCATTTTCAAATGGTTTTATTTGTTTAATCATAACCAATATTTTTCCTCTACCCGCTTTTAAATATTGATC
>JAPJMP010000224.1 GCA_026461645.1 Burkholderiales bacterium | reverse complement strand
TCACTTATACATATTTATGCAATATACGGGATATAGTGAAGATTTTTGCAAGTTAAAATTGCGGATGCATAATATTTTTGTGAAAATATGGTATAATATATTGATTTACAAAAAGCAAAACTAATGTTTGCCATTCTAAAAATCGTAATTGTTTACTAAATACTTAATTGGGTGATATATGCTAACTAAATTTAAAACTATACAAAATCGAAAAATTAAATTTGCACTAGTTGGATGTGGAAGAATTGCTGCCAATCATTTAAACGCTATAAATGTACATAATAAGGAATGTGAATTAGTCGCAGTATGTGATATTGATTCTAATAATTTAAACAAGGTTGTAGCAGCAACTAAAGCAACTGCTTATTCATCTTTAAATGATATGTTAAATGCTGGCGGCTTTGATGCAGTAATTTTAACTACTCCGAGTGGATTGCATTCTATACAAACTATTGCTTGTGCGGAAGCTGGCTACCATGTAGTTACAGAAAAACCAATGGCTACCAAGTGGAGTGATGGGTTGGCTATGGTTAGTGCTTGTGATAAAGCGGGAGTGAGACTATTTGTAGTTAAGCAAAACAGAAGAAATGCTACAATTCAGTTACTTAAAAACGCAATTGATAATGGACGTTTTGGGAGAATTTACAGTGTTGCGTGTAATGTTTTTTGGACACGACCGCAAGAATATTATGATGCAGCCAAATGGCGTGGCACTTGGGAGTTTGATGGTGGTGCATTTATGAATCAAGCTTCACATTATGTAGATTTACTAGATTGGTTAATTGGTCCAGTAGAATCAGTGCAAAGTTACACCGCAACATTAGCACGGAATATTGATGTTGAAGATACAGGTGTGCTAGCTTTAAGGTGGCGTAATGGGGCCTTAGGTACAATGAACGTATCAATGTTAACCTATCCTAAAAATTTAGAAGGTTCAATTACAGTATTAGGTGAAAATGGTACAGTTAGAATTAGTGGAGTTGCTGTAAATGAGATTCAGGTGTGGGATTTTAAAGATAAACAACCTGAAGATGAACAAATACAAGCAGCCAGCTATGCTACAACTTCAGTATATGGATTTGGGCATCCAATTTATTATGAAAATGTAATAAAATCATTAAAGGGGGAAGAAGAAGCTCATATTGATGGTAGAGAAGGCCTTAAATCACTAGAATTATTAATTGCAATATATTTATCCGCAAGAGATGGTAAAAAAATAGCCTTACCTCTTGATTATTGAGTTGGAGATTAAAATGAAAGTGGCCTTAATTACTGGCGTTAATGGTCAGGATGGTTCTTATTTGGCTGAATTGTTGATTGCTAAAGGGTATATGGTTCATGGATTAATTAGAAGAAGTTCTACTTTTAATACTCAAAGAATTGAGCATTTGTATATTAATGAAATGATTGAAGATATGAATAATGCGCGAAAATTATATCTTCATTATGCAGATATGACTGATTCTTCATCTTTAATTAGAATAATTAATAATGTGCAACCTGATGAAATTTATAATTTAGCGGCGCAATCACATGTAAAAGTTTCCTTTGAAGTACCTGAATACACTGCCAACTCAGATGCATTAGGAACATTACGTTTGCTTGAGGCAGTTAAAATGTTAGGATTGGAACATAAAACTAAAATTTATCAGGCTTCTACGTCTGAATTATACGGTAAAGTGCAAGAAGTTCCGCAAACTGAATCAACGCCTTTTTATCCCCGTAGTCCATATGCAGTAGCTAAACAGTATGCCTTCTGGATTACTAAAAACTATCGCGAAGCATATGGAATGTTTGCGGTTAATGGAATATTATTTAATCATGAATCTGAAAGAAGGGGTGAGACATTTGTCACGCGCAAGATTACTTTAGCGGTGGCAAATATTAAGTATGGTTATCAAAAAAAACTGTATTTAGGGAACCTAAATTCTTTAAGAGATTGGGGTTATGCCAAAGATTATGTCGAATGTATGTATTTAATGTTACAACATAATCGCGCTGAAGATTTTGTGATTGCAACAGGACAACAGCATTCAGTTAGGGAATTTACTACTTTAGCTTTTATGGAGGTAGGAATTCAACTTAAGTGGCAAGGTGGTGGTGTTAATGAAGTTGGTATTGATATAGATAGTGGCAAAACTTTAGTAGAAGTTGATCCTAAATATTTTCGACCAACGGAGGTTGATACGTTATTAGGAGATCCAACTAAAGCAAAATCAGAATTAGGTTGGAATCCGAATAAAACTTCATTTACTGATTTGATTAAAATAATGGTTGCAAGTGATTTAAAATATGTTAAACAACAAAGATCATTAATGTAAAAGAAAAATTTTGTTTATAATGAATGTAGGTGGTAATGTGGATAAAAATAGTAAAATTTATATAGCAGGACATACCGGACTAGTTGGTAGCGCGATTTTAAGAAAATTAAAGCAAGATGGGTATACTAATTTAATATATAAAACCCATGCTGAATTAGATCTAATTCAACAGCAGGATGTAGCCGCTTTTTTTGCTAAAGAACAGCCTGAGTATGTATTTTTAGCTGCAGCTAAAGTTGGTGGAATTTATGCTAATGATAAATATCGGGCTAGTTTTATTTATGAAAATTTACAAATCCAAAATAATGTAATTCACCAAAGTTACGTGCACAAAGTTAAAAAATTATTATTTTTAGGTAGTAGTTGTATTTATCCCAAAAATAGTAACCAACCAATTCTAGAGAATTCGCTGCTTACTGGAGAATTAGAGTATACCAATGAACCATATGCCATTGCTAAAATAGCTGGAATTAAAATGTGTGAAAGTTATAATTTACAATATGGTACAAATTTTATTTCAGTGATGCCAACTAATTTATATGGTCCCAACGATAATTTTGATCTTGAGAACTCCCATGTAGTCCCAGCTATAATAAGAAAAATGGTTTTAGCTACGTTTTTAATGCAAAATAAATACATCGCTATAGCTAAGAATTTAAATTTATCTACAAATATGGAAAGTGAGATTGATAAAAAATTATTTCAGTATGGAATTTTTCGCAAGGACACTGTAGTAACTCTAAAATTATGGGGGACAGGATCACCGTATCGTGAATTATTGCATGTTGATGATATGGCCGCTGCAAGTTTATTCATTATGCAAAAAGTAGATTTTAAAGATTTAATCGCAAATGTTAAAGAAGTAAAAAATACCCATATAAATATTGGCAGTGGTGAAGATTTAACTATTGCACAATTGGTGAATATTGTGCGTACTAATCTCTCTTTTCATGGTGTTGTTGAATTTGATGCGACTAAGCCAGATGGGGTTAAAAGAAAATTACTTAATGTAAGTAAATTAAATGCATTAGGCTGGAAACATAAAATTAAACTAAATGATGGAATAGCAACAACAATTGCTTGGTATCTAAGTGGACTATAAAGAGTTGAATATCAATGCAGCGTTTTGAAACTATTAAACTATTATTGTTATTAAAAAATCATGTTAGTCCTAAACGTAGAAAAGAATTTATAATAACATTTTGTTTGATGGTGGTTAGTTCTTTTGCGGATATGGTAAGTCTTGGGGCATTGCTTCCATTTATCGGTTTACTTCTTGCGCCAGAAAAAATTTTTAATAATCCGCTTGTCCATAGGTTAGTTACAATTGTTGGAATTCATCAAGCAGAGCAATTAATTATTCCTTTTACAATTGTGTTTATTGTAATATCATTGTTATCTGGATTTATTCGAACTTTATATGCATGGATAAGTAATCGGTTAATATTTATCAGTGGATCAGATATAAGCATAAAACTATATAAAAGAATGCTATACCAACCTTATATCAACCATTTATCGCAAAATAGTAGCGAAGTGATAAATAATATTTCTAATAAAGTTTTAATCATCATTACTGGAGTAATTCAACCATTAATTTTAATGTGTGGTTCTTTTGTATTACTGCTATTTTTAATGATTTTATTATTTAGTGTTAATTTTAAGTTATCTTTGGGGATATTTGTTGTTTTTGGTTTTTGCTATATATTCATTGCCCAAATATTTAAACGCCAACTGCGCCTTAATGGGCAAATAATTGCTAAAGAACAAACCAAAGTAATTAAGGCTTTACAAGAGGGGTTAGGTGGAATTCGCGATGTGGTCTTAGATAACTTGCAACAAATTTATTGTGAGGTATATAGAGCTGCAGATTTACGTTTTAGGTATGCTTTAGGCAATAACTCATTTATTGCTCAAACTCCAAGATTTCTAATTGAAACCTTAATTATGATATTAGTTGCCATAGTCGCTAATATTCTAAGCCATAAGCCAGGGGGATTAACCTTATATATACCATTATTAGGGGCATTTGCAATTGGTGCGCAAAGAATTATTCCGGCGCTACAACAAATTTTTACTTCGTGGTCAAATATATTAGGTTCAAAAGCATCATTAATTGATGTGGTGACAATTTTGGAGCAACCATTCAGTGCGGCACAATCTAGGCAAGAAATTAACCCGCTAAAATTTACCCAATCAATTCAATTGGTTGATGGCAAATTTAGATATAATGACAAATCTGCCTGGATTTTAAATGGAATGAATTTTACGATTAAAAAAGGGTCCAAGGTAGGTTTTGTGGGTAACACTGGAAGTGGTAAAACAACAACTCTTGACATATTGATGGGGTTACTTACTTTAAATCAAGGCCAATTAGTTGTAGATGGAGTAGAAATTAATTTAAATAATGTAATAAATTGGCAAAAGAATATAGCGCATGTGCCACAAAATATCTTTTTAACTGATGCTAGTTTTGCTGAGAATATTGCTTTTGGTATCGACAAAGAAGATATTGATATGCAGCGTGTGCAATTAGCTGCGAAGATGGCGCATATTGATAGCTTTATTGTAACTAAGGAACTCCAATATCAAGAGTCAGTGGGAGAACGAGGGGCTAGACTATCTGGTGGACAAAAACAAAGGATTGGAATAGCAAGAGCATTATATAAGAACGCAAATATTTTGATTTTTGATGAAGCAACTAGCGCATTAGATAATTCAACTGAAAAAGCTATAATGGAAGAAATAATAAAATTAAATAGTGAATATACTATTTTAATTATTGCACATCGCTTAAATACTATTCGGCATTGTGATACCATTATTGAAATCGAAGAAGGTAGAGTTAAAGCACAAGGTACATATGTTGAATTAATTGAAAAAAGTGAAAGTTTTAAACGCGCTGTTGTGGAGTTAAATGTATAATGAAGCAAAAAGTGCTTATTTTAGGCTCGATTTCATTTGTTTTGGATAATGCAAAAGTTGGAATTAATTGGATAGCCGAATTCCTTGCCAATCAAGGGTATGAAGTGATTTACGTTTCAAGTGCAAGTACCCCATTAGATTTTTTTTTCAAAAAAAAACGTGAGCGATTTAAATATGCTTGGCTAAAGGGTGGTAAGTTTAACATCAGTGCTAATTTAACTGAAATAGTCTTTAAAACACCATGGTTGTTAAATAGATTAACTAATAGATTAACGCATAGAAGCGCTGGGATTTTACAACAAAAATTATTGAATGAACACTATGCAATACTTATTTCTACTGTTGGTGCTTTAAGTTTATTTGTTGATAAAATAAATGCGCCACTTAAAGTATTAAGGTTGCAGGATGATTTAAATAATTTTAACCTGAGTAAATATGTGATAAACAATTTGCAGCAATTATTGCGCAAACAAGCCTTTCAAAAAATTTGGCCAGTTTCTAATTATTTATGGCAGTATGCTGAACAATTCAAACCAAAGCAAAATGTTTTACTATCTAATGGGGTAAACCTAACTCAATATTATAATCATTTTACACAACTCAAAGTAAAAAAGGTAATCTATGTTGGAGCCTTTAGTTCATGGGTAGATATTAAACTTATTATTGAAAGTGCTAGCTTATTACCTGATTGGCAGTTTGACTTATTTGGGGATAATTTTAAACAACACAATGAATTACCTAATAACGTATTTTATCAAGGTGGAGTAACAAATGATTCATTAGCTCCATTATTGTCCCGGTACAGTGTTGGATTGATTCCATTTGTAGATTGTGAACATATTTTAGCAGTAGAGAGACCATTAAAATTTTATCAATATTTAGCCTCAGGATTAGGCATAGCTAGCACAAATTATGGCTGCTTACAAACTGGTATGGGCAAGTGGGCCTATTATGGTAATTCGGCGCAACAGTTTGCCAATGCCATAATTAATGCTGCCGATCATAGGCATAGTAAAAAAGAAATTTATCAGTTTTTAAATAATTATACTTGGGATTTTATCTTAAATAAAATGTTGTTACAATTAAACAATGTTGCTTAATGAAACGATATTAAATGAAAATTCATATTATTCCATCATGGTATCCAAAGTTTGATGGTAATTTTGGAGGCTCTTTTTTTAAAGAACAAGCACAACAGTTAGCCACACATTATCCTCAGCATTATTTTAAAGTTGTAGTTGAGGAGTTTTATGGTATAAAAGAATGGATTAAAAATAAAATAACACTCCAATCATCTATTATAATAAAAACTAAGCAAGTATTTAATAATTTACAAGAAATTCATTTTTCAGTTTTATTTTTAAAGCGTTTCTTTAATACAGAGAAGAACACAGTAAAAAAAATATTTGAATTTTTAGATGAATTTAAGCTTAATCTAATTCATGCTCACGCCATTTGGAATGGTGGATACATAGCTATGGAATTGGCTAAAATTATAAAGTATAAATATGTTATAACAGAGCATATGGGACACTTCCCCTGGAAAATACCATTATTTATAAATAAAAAAAATCAATTAACTAACAGAATAAAATTACCTTTAGAAAATGCAGATGCTCTGCTAGCAGTTAGCAATAGTCTTGCAGACAGAATCGCGCAATTTAATATTAAGCGCCCAATAGTATTATACAATTTAGTGAACGAACAAAGGTTTAAACCCAATAATTGGCCTAAAACAAGTTTATTTAATTTATTATCTATTGGTAGATTAACTACCCAAAATGGAATGGACGTATTGTTGCATGCTTTTAGTAATGCTTATAAATCATTACCAAATTTACGTTTGACAATTCTCGGGGACTGGAAGCAAAAAGTTGAATTGATGCATTTAATACAAAAGTTGGCTATAACTAATGTCGTTAATTTAGTCGGTGCTGTGGTTCGCAGTAAAATTATAGACTATTATCATGATGCACAATGTTTTATGGCTCTTTTAAAAAATGAGTGGGTAATTAAATAACATATTTATAAAAATATTGGTTAAAATTTAGTATAGGTTAATTTTACTGGAGTAAATAGTTATG
>JAPJMP010000223.1 GCA_026461645.1 Burkholderiales bacterium | reverse complement strand
ATATTATATCATAACAATATTAAACTTGCAAAAAAAATTATAATTATTAAATTAAATATACAAAATTGGGGTGGGAACTCGTAGAGATAACCGCCACCAATAATTTACTAGAAATTTAAAATTTGCGTATAAAAGTATGGTAAAATTTAGATATTTTGATTAAGGTAAATAGTTGTGCATAGTATAAATGTATTATCGGTTAGTAAGCAAGAAAAATATGAAGAACTTCTGCCACAAATTGAAGCATTAGTGAGTCATGAGACTAATTTAATTGCTAACATGGCAAATGTTTGTGCTGCACTGAAATTTAATTTTAATTGGTTGTGGGTAGGTTTTTACTTGGCAATTGATGAAGAACTGGTGTTAGGGCCATTTCAAGGGCCAGTTGCCTGTACTAGAATTAAAAAAGGCCAAGGAGTATGCGGGGCTAGCTGGCAGGAAAATAGGTCCATAGTTGTGGCAAATGTGCATGAATTTCCTGGACATATTGCTTGTAGTTCACTATCTAACTCCGAGATAGTTATACCTATATATACTAATGCTAAAAAATTTTTAGGTGTTCTTGATGTAGATAGCGAGGAGCTAAATTATTTTGATCAAATTGATTTGAAATATTTAGAACTGTTGGTAAATAAATTATTTAAATAAAACGAAAGATTATATGTCATTAAAATGCGGAATTGTAGGGTTACCCAATGTAGGAAAATCAACATTGTTTAATGCTTTAACTAAAGCTGGTATTGCAGCTGAGAATTATCCATTTTGTACCATTGAACCTAATGTTGGCATAGTAGAAGTTCCAGATGCAAGAATTAATCAACTGGCTAAAATTGTTAATCCGCAAAAAATTCAAAGAGCAATTGTTGAGTTTGTTGATATTGCTGGTTTAGTTGCCGGAGCAAGTAATGGGGAAGGCCTGGGTAATCAGTTTTTAGCTAATATTCGTGAAACAGATGCGATTATTAATGTGGTTAGATGTTTTGATGATAGTAATGTAATTCATGTTAATGGCAAAGTAGACCCGTTAGATGATATAGAGGTGATTAATACTGAGTTAGCTCTAGCCGATATGGCAACTGTAGAAAAGACTTTACAGAAAGAACAAAAGAAGGCTAAATCTGGAGATAAGGACGCACTTGCAATGCAAGCAGTTTTGCAAAAAATTTTACCGCAATTAAATAATGGTAAATTAGTGAGATCTTTAGGTTTAAGCACTGAAGAATTACAAATGTTAAAACCATTATGTTTATTGACAGCAAAACCAGCAATGTATGTGGCAAATGTTAAAGAAGATGGATTTAATAATAATCAACATTTAAGTAATTTGCAAGCTAGAGCTAAAGAGGAGTCGGTCCCGTTGGTAGCTATTTGTGCGGCAATGGAGGCAGAAATTGCGGAATTAGAAGATAATGATAAAATAGAATTTCTGCAAGACATGGGGTTAGAAGAGCCTGGGTTAGATAGATTAATTCGTGCTGGGTATGATTTGTTAGGTTTACAAACATATTTTACTGCTGGAGTTAAAGAAGTTAGGGCATGGACAGTAAAAGTTGGTGCTTCTGCACCCGAGGCAGCAGGGGTGATTCATACTGATTTTGAACGTGGTTTTATTCGTGCTGAAGTAATTGGTTTCACTGATTTTGTGAATTGTGGTGGCGAGCAAAAAGCAAAAGAAGCCGGCAAGATGAGGCTAGAAGGTAAAGAATATATTGTTAAAGATGGTGATGTAATGCATTTTCGTTTTAATGTTTAAAGGAAAAATCGTGAAAAAATTTCAAATAGGATTTGGTTATAGATGCATGTTAGCTTTAGCCCTAGGATTAATTTTAGGGCATTTTTTACCGGAGAATGCGGTTAATTTTATTAGCCCATTTGGCGATGCTTTTCTTAAACTATTAAGGTTAATAATAGTTCCACTTACTTTTTCAACAATTGTGGCTAGTTTTGCTAGTTTAGAAAATATTGTGCTAGTAAAAAAATTAGGCGTAACAACCTTAGTATGGTTTATTATAACAGCATTAATTGCTGGTTGCGTTGGTGTATTAATTGGGACAATAATTTCACCAGGAGGAAATTTATTAGTTAATCACTTGCAATTGTCAAGTTATATACCGCGTCAAATTCCTACTTTATCGTCAACAATCCTAGATATGGTACCAGGAAATCTTATTGGTGATATATCTGCAGGTAAAATTATTCCAGTTATTATTTTTGCTATCATGTTTGGTGTGGCTTTATCTTCAACACATAATCCCAATAGTGTATTACGTACATTCTTTGATGAGTTCTCAAAGATAATGTTTAAAATAACACGCTTTATTATTCGATTATCACCGATTGGAATTTTTGCTTTAGTTGTTCCGGTGGGACATGATTATGGCTTAAGTACTTTATTGCCCTTGCTGAGTTTTATTTTTGCTATATATCTTGCTTGTGCAATTCAATTAATTATTTATGGAGTTATTTTATTGGTAGTCGCACGTAAAAATCCGTTTAAATTTTACCAACAGTATTGGCCGGCTATGATTACCGCTTTTACTACATCATCTAGTCTTGGCACTTTACCTGTTACTATTGAGACTTTGGTTGATAGAGTTAAATTAAAAAAATCTGTAGTAGGCTTTGTTGCTCCACTTGGGGCTACAATGAAAATGGATGGGTGTGGTGCTATTTATCCGGCAATTGTATGTATCTTAACGGCGAATATTTTTCATATTGATTTATCTGTTTTTCAGTATGTTTTAATTATAATAACTGCAGCATTAGCAACGATTGGTACCGCAGGTGTTCCTGGCACTGCATCAATTATGGCAACCGTAGTTTTAACTAGTGCCGGTTTGCCATTATACGGTTTAGCGTTAGTTATAGGAATTGATAAAATTATAGATATGATGCGGACTATGACCAATGTTACTGGTGCTGGTGTATGTAGCGTTTTAGTTGATAAGAAATATAATGAAGAAGAAAATACATCTGTAGGTGAAGCAGTATGATGACAGCGAATGAAATTCGACAATTATTTTTAGATTATTTTGCAAGTAAAGGGCATAAAATTGTCAAATCTAGTTCATTAATTCCGCATGATGATCCTACATTATTATTTACTAATGCCGGCATGAATCAATTTAAAAATTTATTTTTAGGGCTAGAACATCGCGATTATTCTACAGCAGTTAGTTCACAAAAATGCGTTAGAGCCGGTGGAAAACATAATGATTTAGAGAATGTGGGTTATACTGCTAGACATCACACATTTTTTGAAATGCTAGGTAATTTTAGTTTTGGTGCATATTTTAAATTAGAAGCCTTAACTTATGCTTGGCAATTTTTAACTGAAGTAGTGAAACTGCCAAAAGACAAATTGTATGTAACAGTTTATCACACCGATGATGAGGCTTATAATATATGGATTAATGATATTGGGCTGAGCGCCGATAGAATTATTCGTATCGGCGATAAAAGTAGTGGTGGTTCGGATAATTTTTGGCAAATGGGTGATACTGGCCCATGCGGTCCATGTAGTGAAATTTTTTACGATCACGGTCCTGAAATTAAAGGTGGGTTACCTGGAAGCGCTGAGGAAGATGGTGATAGATATATTGAAATTTGGAATTGCGTTTTCATGCAATTTAATCGTGATGAAACTGGCAAACTTAACCCATTGCCAAAACCATCAGTTGACACAGGAATGGGTCTAGAAAGACTTTCTGCTGTTTTGCAGCATGTGCATAATAATTATGATATTGATTTGTTTAGACATTTAATTAATGCTGCGGCTTTAATTTTAAAGCAAGAGGATAAAAGTTTGGCCTCGCTAAAGGTTATTGCTGATCATATTAGAGCGATTTGTTTTCTAATTGCGGATGGAGTTATTCCGGCAAATGAAGGGCGCGGATATGTGTTACGTCGTATAATAAGACGAGCACTGCGCCACGGATATATTTTAGGGGAGCAACAACCATTTTTATTTAAATTAGTTAAGCATTTAACTCAATTGATGGGCAATTATTATACAGAATTAAATAGTACTCAATCAAAAATTGAAAATATATTAAAACAAGAGGAAGAAAAATTCTTAGAAACAATAGTTGATGGTATGGCTATATTGAAAAAAGAATTAGCTACAACCAACAAAATTTTGAATGGTGAAATTGCATTTAAGTTATACGATACTTATGGTTTTCCACTAGATTTGACTCAAGATATTTGTCGTGAGCAAAATATTTTAGTGGATATTAAAGCCTATGATAAATGTATGTTAAAACAAAAAGAGATGGCTAAAGCAGCCAGTAAATTTAAACAAGATATGGTATTAAACTATGATGGGGTTTGTACTAGTTTTAATGGTTATACTACAAATAGCATTGAAGCCAAAGTAACTGCAATTTATGTTGATAATAATTCAGTAAATAAATTAGAAGTTGGGCAAAATGCAATTTTAGTTTTAGATAAAACAGTGTTTTATGCTGAAGGCGGTGGTCAGGTAGGAGATACTGGAATAATAGCCATTGAAGGTGGTGTGGAAGCCATATTTAGTGTTACTGATACACAAAAATTAAAATCTGATGTATTTGGTCATATTGGACAATTATCTTCAGGACAAATTAGCGTGGGCGATATGGTAACTGCTACATATGATTTGCATCAACGTCTTGCTACTGCGCGCAATCACTCCGTAACTCATTTACTGCACAAGGCTCTTCAAGAAGTTTTAGGGCTTGAGGCTAAACAAAAAGGATCATTAGTTTGCAGTGAATATACGCGCTTTGACTTTGCATATGACAAACCAATAACTAATGACCAAATCACGCATATAGAACGTATTGTAAATCATGTAATTATGATGAATTATGCAGTTGAAGTTAAATTAATGAAATATGATGAGGCAATTAAATATGGTGCGATGGCTTTATTTGGTGAAAAATATACCGATGATGTAAGAGTTATTACCATGGGTGAGTTTTCCATAGAATTATGTGGGGGTACTCATGTTAGTAAAACGGGTGATATTGGTTTATTTACTATTGTTAGTGAGTCTGGTGTTGCTAGTGGGGTAAGAAGAATTGAGGCAATTACAGGTGAAAATGCTATACAGCGGATACAAGATAATGCTTTAATTTTAGATAATTTAAAAACAATACTTAAAGCACAAGATTATGATGTGGTTCTTGATAAAGTAAACCAATCACTGGATAATGGCAAACTGTTACTTAAGCAAATAGAAGAACTGCAATTGCAAATAGCGGTATTACAAGCTGATCAATATTTAACCAAAGCTATAGCATTGGCTAATGGGACAAAACTATTATGTCTCAAACTAAAAAATATGGAAAATAAAGTATTGGCTAATTTGGTGGAGCAGTTAAAAAATAAATTAGGGGATGCAATCGTTGTCTTAATGTGTATAAACAATGATAAAGTAAATATTGTTGTTGGCGTTAGTTCTAAATTAACTAAGCAGTATTTAGCAGGACAGGTTGTTGGCTATTTGTCACAGCAATTGGGAGGAAAAGGCGGCGGTAGAGCAGATTTTGCTCAAGGAGCAGGGGTTGATATAACAAAAGTAGATCAAGTCTTAGCTTTAGTTCAGTCTTATTTAGAAAATAAATAGTTTTAGGGATAAATTTATTTATGAAAATAAATGTTAATACCAATTTCGATGCTGGCAGCATTGAAATAGTTGATGTAAGCACAACTAAACAATTGGTTTTTAAAATCAAAAAGGATACAAATTCTAATTTTTATCAATGGTTTTATTTTCAATTAAACAATGTATTTAATCAAGATCTTAATATTGTAATTAAAGATTTACAAGATGCAGCTTACCCTTTAGGTTTTGCTAACTATAAAATATGCGTTAGTTATGATAATAGTAATTGGTTTAGATTGGATACTAAATTTAATGGTAAAGATTTACGCTTTAAAATTAAATCACAACATAATACTATTTATTTTGCCTATTTTGAACCATATTCGTATGCCCGACATAACAAATTAATTGCTCAAGCAAATAGTAGTTTAACTTTTAATCATACAGTTTTAGGCCAAACCGCTCAAGGTAAAAGTATTGATTTATTATCGGCTGGTAAAATTAATAATAAATTTAAAATCTGGATCATTGCCCGCCAGCACCCAGGAGAAACTATGGCAGAATGGTTTATGGAAGGATTAATTCATAAATTGTTAGATAATGCAGATGCTGTTAGTAAAAAGTTATTACAACAATGTGTTTTTTATTTAGTACCCAATATGAATCCTGATGGAGCGATATTAGGTAATTTACGCGTTAATAGTAAAGGAATAAACTTAAATCGTGAATGGTTAAAACCAACAATTGCTAATTCGCCTGAAGTATATTATGTTAGAAAGAAGATACAGGCAACTGGAGTGCATATGTTTTTTGATATTCATGGCGATGAAAGTAAACCTTATATATTTTCTGCTGGTTGCTCTGATAATCATAGTTTTAGCGCTAAACAAAAAAAATTAGAGAATGAGTTTGAGAGTTGTTTTGAATTAGCTAATCCAGATTTTCAAACAGTGGAAGGTTATGAAAGAAATTCTTTTAAAACGGAAACACCAAATATGGCTACTTCTTGGGTTGGAGATCATTTCAATTGTTTAGCTCAAACCATTGAAATGCCATTTAAAGATAATGCTAATTTACCTGATTCATTGTACGGCTGGAATGGAAGAAGATCGTATCTTTTAGGTCAAAGTTTGTTAATTGCTATTAATTATATGATTCAAAAGTTTGATAAGAATTTATTGAAAGAATAATGCGTGGGATACAACATTTTATATGTATTGTCTACGAGTATTACAGGAGTTCTCCTTTTTTATGCAGGGCATAGCGTTGAAAGGTTCTTGCTGGGTTTTTTTTCTTTTATCTATTCATGTATTTTTTTTCATGTTGTATCTTACAAGTCAATAATTCCTACATATAAAAGAATCTGGCACAATTATAAAATTAAATTTATTGAAATTAATTTAATTATGGTTTTGGTTATGGGTAGTATAGTTTACTTTCCCATATTTTATTCTCCTGCTTTGCAAAAAATTACCAGTATGGGCATATGTGCGACAATTGGTGCATATGTTTTGTTTTACCGAACTAAAACCAGCATCAATAAATATCGATTATTATCTTTATTGCTAGCAATGGGCGGTTATTATTTGTTTGCTCTGTATTCTTATAGTGGTCTAAACTATATATTAATGGTGCTGTTAAGTGTTTTTTTTAGTTGGGCTATATATAGGAATACAGTTTTAATCGAATACTTCACGCGACAAAAATTTACGGTAACGGAGATTTTAGCGATTCGAAGCTGGATTCTTTTAATTGTATCTTATTTGTTTGCGCATCATCTGCATCAAGTTATATCTTTTGCTGCAATATGCTTCAAAATTCAAGAAATATCTATTATAGTATCTACAATATCTTTTGTTTTAGTTTCATACCTTTTACAAAAAGCTATAGAAGCCTCAGGCAATGTTAAGACTAATATTATTAATGGGGTTATCCCTTTAGTAACTTTTATAATGCAATTGACTCTGATTCGGCATCTTGCTTCAATCGATGAATTAGTAACTTCAATCTTGATTACTCTAATAATTATTGGTTTTGCAGTTTTAAGTTCTAAATATAAAGCTTAATTAGGCTAATTATATACCACTGGAGTAATAGATTTAAACTATGAATTTAAATTGGATTGAGGCAGAAGGTTTAATCAAAATGTGTTATAATTGCTGATTATTAATTGATTTTAAGGGGTATAAAATGCCATCATTTGATGTTGTGTCAGAAGTAAATAAAGTAGAATTAAATAATGCTTTAGATCAAGCTAACAAAGAGATTACTAATAGATTTGATTTTAAAGGTAGTGATGCTAGAGTTGAATTAAAAGAGCTAGAGTTAACCTTATTTGCTGATGATGATTTTAAATTAAGTCAAGTTAAAGATGTATTGATTGCTAAAATTACTAAACGCGGAATTGATGTAAGAGTGTTGGAAGAGGGCAAATTAGAAAAAGTTAGTGGCAATAAGGTAAAGCAAACTTATACTGTTAAAAATGGTATTGCACAAGAGTTGGGAAAAAAGATTGTTAAGTTAATTAAAGATAGTAAAATAAAAGTTCAGGGCAGCATTCAAGGAGAAACAGTTAGAGTAACTGGTGCGAAGAAAGATGATTTACAAAATGTAATGCAATTACTCAAAAAAGATGTAAGTGAAATTCCATTGCAATTCAATAATTTTCGTGATTTATGACCATTAAATTATTGAAGTTAAAAACTTAAATAAAAGTTTTATTGATCATAAAAAAACAGTTCAAGTT
>JAPJMP010000222.1 GCA_026461645.1 Burkholderiales bacterium | reverse complement strand
TGTATTATAAAGCGGCACTTAAAATTAAAATAATTTTGTGGTTACCAATATTTTTAATTGCCTTGGCATTTGAAACGCACAAAATTCCTGGGTTTAATAATTTATTAATCTGGCATAAAATACAATTTACACCGGATGCTGTACCTTTTACCTTATATTGGAATTTTGATAAAACAATTGTAGGTATAATAATTTTAGGTGTTACATTAAATTTAGCTCATACTGTAACAGCATGGAAAGATTTATGGAGCAAAGTAATTGTCAGATTACCCTTGGTAATTTTTATTATTCTAATTTTGACTTTACTTTTTGGTTATGTTAGATTTGAACCTAAATTGCCGCATAACTTATGGCTGTGGTTAGTCAGTAATTTATTGTTTACCTGTGTGGCCGAGGAAGGTTTATTTCGTGGATTTTTGCAGCAAAGTTTACAACAATTAAAATTTTGTTATGCTAATTATATCGCTATAATTATTCCAGCAATTATTTTTGGTTTGATGCATTATGCCGGTGGCATCAAATATGTTATTTTGGCTAGTGTGGCTGGAATATTATATGGTTGGGTATATAAAGTTACGCAAAGAATAGAGGCCAGCATTTTGACTCATTTTTTACTTAATTTGACCCACATTTTATTATTTACTTATCCAGCATTGCTATATTAATTAAGTTACAGCAGTAAGGCTATAGTTTATTTATTAAAGGTAAACCATTTAGATTGAACATTATCTAAATAGTTTTCATCGATTAGATAATTTAATACTCTGGTGCTTACTAATCTTTGTTGCGTTGGTTGATACAACGGAATAACCGGATAATCATTATTGGCAGTACTAATGGCATCTGAATACAACTTAATTTCATCAGCATCAGATGTTGTATTTTGTGCTAATTCAATGTAAGATTCATAAGCGTTACTGCAATAATTAGCGTAGTTATTAGCATTGTTACATCTATAGATATTAGTATAAGTTGTAACTGCATTATAATCAGCGCCCCAGGTGCTTAATCTAATATCAAAGTCACCTTTATGTCCTAGTGCATCAAAAGCTTTGCGTTCTTGAGTTTGAATTTTAACATTAGCACCTAAAATTGATTGCCACATTGAGGCAATTGCTAAACAGGTTTTCTTGTTTAAATCATTAGTAAAATATGACAAAGTTATATGTGCTGGATGTTTAGCATTATAGCCGGCATCAGCATATAATTTTTGTGCCATGGCAATTTGTTCTTTACGGGATAAATCGGCCCAGGTGTATCGAACGTTGGCATATCTTTGATAATTAATGGTTGGTGTTACAATCGAATAGAGAGGTTTTTGTCCTGATTTTAGTACTTCATTGGTCAAAACATTACGATCAATCGCCATAGATAACGCCTGTCTTAATTTTATATTATTTGCATATTTAGGTAATTTTAAATTAAAACTTAGATGCATAGTTCTTTCTGCTGGTGTGACATGAAGTTGGTTAGCAAATTGTTGTTTAATTGTAGCAAATTGATCGATTGGTACGTTTTTCCAAGTGGTATCTAATTCACCGGTTTTATACGATGAAATTGCAACATTAGAATCAACTATTGGAAAATATTTAACGTATTCAATTGTTACGTGTTTAGCATCATAGAAATATGGGTTCTTTTGCACCATAACATAGCCATTAACCACATGAGCGTTAAGTTTATAAGCACCAGATGTCACCATATTTTTTGGATTGGTCCAATTATTACCATAAAGTTTAATAGTGTTTTGTGGCACAACATATGTAGCAGGAAGGGTTAAATAAACTAAAAATTGTCGATCTGGTCTAATCAGATTAACAACAAAGGTATGATCGTCTGGAGCTGACACGCCTAAACTACTACTAGGTTTAGTACCTGCGATTATTTCTGGGGCATTCACCACATCATTAAGTAAAAAATTATAGGGTGAGGCTGTCTGCGGGTCAACCAATCTTTGCCATGAATAAACAAAATCACTGGCACGAATTGGACTTCCATCCGAAAATTTAAGATGAGATCTTAAATGAAAAATATAGGTTTTGCCGTTATTAGTTATATCCCAGTTTGAGGCTAAACCTGCGGCTGGAACATTAGATTGAGAAAAATCAACTAATCCAGCAAATAAATCGTTTAAAATGCGTAACTCTTCAGCATCTTCAACTTTACCCGGATCTAAAGTTGCTGGTTCTGAACCAATATCAACGTCTAAAACATTTTTATGTTTTAAATTATTTTCTTCAGGGGAGCAACCAAATAATAAAGTACTAACAGTTAATGATAAAAGTAAAATCTTTAATATTTTCATATGACCCCTTTAGTTTATAAATACAACTTTTTAATAATTATACTATAAAATAACTTAATTTTGAAATAATCTATATTTGTGTACGGGCCAAGTACATATTGGATTTTTTTTATTTAAGCGCCATTTTATCACTTCTATCTAATTGCAAATATTTTTTACCTGGATTTCGTTTATTACTCAAGCGTGGATGTACTCTTTTGATGTTGTGCCAATGAAGGGGCTGTTTCATTTTTTTGCTAAATATTTATGCTGTCATTATTAATCGATATACATTGAATAATTGTATCGATACCATGCAAAATTGCGATACTGCAGAAGGTATATTTTCATTTATTGTGTAGTTTGAATTTAGCATAATTAAATAAATTTTAATACTCACTAAAATAATCTTGAAAACTAAAAAGTAATACTTATATATATATTACTAATTTTTAAAAGGATTTTTTACATGAGTAATAAAAAAACACTAAGTTTTCAAACAGAAGTAAAACAATTATTGCATTTAATGATACATTCTTTATACTCAAATAAAGAAATTTTTCTGCGTGAATTAGTATCGAATGCATCTGATGCGATCGATAAGCTACGTTTTGAACAAATTAAAAACCCGCAAATGAGCCATGATCAAGAATTATTTATTGAAATTAGTTTTAATAAAGAAGCAAAAACTATCACAATATCTGACAACGGTATTGGTATGAATTATGATGAAGTGGTAGAGAATATTGGTACAATTGCTAAATCTGGTACTAAAAAATTCTTGGAACAATTATCTGGGGATGAGAAGAAAGATGCTAATTTAATTGGACAGTTTGGAGTAGGTTTTTATTCAGCATTTATTGTAGCTAAAGAAGTTGAGCTACATACTCGTAAGTCAGGTGCGGATAAAGCAACTGGTGTGTTATGGACTTCTGATGGAAGTGGTGAATATTCGATTGAAACAGTTAATAAAGAAAATTGTGGCACCTCTATTACATTACATTTAAAAGATGATAATGATGATTTATTATCTGATTGGCAATTGCGCTCACTAATTAGAAAATATTCAGATCATATTAATTATCCAATTAAAATGCAAAAAATGCCAGAACATGATAAAGATGGCAAAGAAATTATAAGTAATGAATTAGAAACAGTAAATAAAGCTAATGCTTTGTGGGTTAGAAATAAAAATGAAATCAAAGATGATGAATATAAAGAATTTTACAAACATATAGCGCATGATTTTACTGATCCATTAACTTGGATTCATGCTCGAGTTGAGGGAACGCAAGAATATACTCAATTATTATATATTCCATCTCAAGCTCCATTTGATTTGTATGACAATAATAAAAGATACGGAATCAAACTATATATTAAACGTGTTTTTATTATGGATGATGCTGAGAAATTATTACCAAATTATCTAAGATTTGTGCGTGGTGTAATTGATAGTCAGGATTTGCCACTAAATGTGTCTCGTGAAATTTTGCAATCTTCAAAAGATATTGATGCCATACGTTCAGGTTCCACGAAAAAGATTTTATCATTAATTGAAGATATGGCGAAAAAGGAACCAGCTAATTTTAGTAAATTTTATCAAGCATTCGGGAATGTTTTAAAAGAAGGTATTATTGAAGATTTTGCCAACAAAGACAGAATTGCCGCTTTATTAAGATTTGCTTCAACGCATAATGATTCTACTGAAGTAAATGTTAGTCTCGATGATTACATTGGTAGAATGGTAGCACAGCAAGATAAAATTTATTATATAACAGCTGAAAGTTATAATGCGGCTAAGAATAGTCCACATTTAGAAATTTTCAAGCAAAAAAATATTGAGGTGTTACTTTTAACTGATCGTATTGATGAGTGGGTGGTGTCGCATCTAAATCAATATGAGAAAAAAGATTTAGTTTCAGTAGCAAGTGCTAGTTTAGATTTAAGTAAAATTGATACTAATTTTGCTAAGGACAAGCAAGAAAAAGATGAACAAGCTAAGCCGGTATTAGAGAAAATTAAAACTGCACTAGCAGACAAGGTTAAAGATGTCCATGTAACTTCAAGATTAGTTAATTCACCAAGTTGCTTAGTTGTAGAGAATAATGGCATGAGTATTCATATGGAACAACTTTTAAAACAAGCAGGTCAAGCTATTCCTAGTTCTAAACCAACATTGGAAATAAATCCAGATCATGCTTTAATTAGAAGATTGAATGCTTCAGTTGATGCTGATGAGACTAAAGACTTAGCCTTAATTATTTTTGATCAAGCAGCGTTAGCTGAAGGATTAAAAATAGACGATCCGTCAGCTTTTGTTACACGCATGAATAAATTAATAAGTTAATTTATTCTTTAAAAATACAATAGATGTTAGACTATTACACTAACATCTATTGTAGCAATTGATCTAATTTCCCACTTTGATTTAATTTAGTTAAATCATCAAACCCACCAACATGAGTGGTGCCAATGAATATCTGTGGTACGGTTGTTCTATTTGTTTTAGCCACCATGTCTTGTTTTAATTGTTCATTCGTATCAATTCTAATCTCTTCAAATTGCGTGACACCTTTTTGCTTAAGTAAATTTTTAGCCAAAGTACAATAAGGGCATACTTGCTTAGAGTATATAACTACTTTTTGCATCTTTTTTCCTTTATAATGTTATAATTAATTATTATAGCATTTTTAAATATGAAAGAAAAATATATGATTTACAGTATGACAGGGTATGCCAATCGTTCTTTCACAATTGGGGGCAAAATTTTTCAAATCGAGATAAAGGCTGTTAATCATAGATTTTTTGATTTTAGTTTCAAAAGTAGCGATGAGATTAAAAGTATTGAGCATGAAGTGCGTGAAAAAATCACCAGTAAGATAAGTCGCGGTAAAATTGATTTTAGGATTACCGAGCAAACGCTATACGATGAAGCGCATAATTTAGAAATTAATCATGCTCTATTAATACAATATACTAATTTAATTGAACAAGTACGCCAACATATTCCTGACTCACCTAGTGCAACTTTTGCTGAGATTATGAATCTGCCAGGAGTTATTGTTAAAAAAAGTGCAAATTTAAATACTATTTATCCAATCATGCTGTCACAAACAGAGTTAGCCGTAAATGATTTAATTAATAGCCAGTTAATCGAAGGTGAAAAATTAAAAGTTGTACTATTAAATAAAATTGAATTAATTGATCAAATTTTAATTAATATTAAAAAAGTATTACCGGAAGTTATTGATAATTATAAAAACAAATTGAAAACAAAAATAACTGAAATAATAGGTGATTGTAGTATCAACGATGTGCGCTTTCAACAAGAGTTCGCTTATTTTTGTCAAAAAATAGATGTCGATGAAGAAATTGCTCGAATTGAATCACATTTAAAAATGTTTATTAATCTAATCAATGGTGATGGGATGGTTGGCAAAAAAATTGATTTTTTAATTCAAGAAATGCATAGAGAAGCAAACACCTTTGGTTCGAAATCAATTTCAATTGTAACTACTAATTATGCCGTTGAATTAAAAGTATTGATTGAACAATTGCGTGAACAAATTCAAAATATTCTTTAACAATAGGTAAACTCAACGCTTATAATTATAGCCAGTATATATTTATAAGTAGATTATAGCAATTAAGTTTACCAATTTTACGGTCTAAATACACTTTAAAATGTTAAAAAATCACCAGCAGAGCATGAGCTCTTAATCAGTTATTTGCCAGTGGTAGTTATTTCAAATACTGTGCCCAAATCCTCTGTTCCGCCGGCAAATGTTGTACCATAAATGTTACCGGCAGAATCTATAACTAAATTTCCTTCAGGATCATAGCCGTCATTTCCACCTTGAAATTCATGAATAACACTATAATTGCCATTAACATCAATCTTATATATTACTCCAAATCCATTTGGTGTTTTAAAAGAATCTTTTCCGCCTAAATTGGTCGCACCGTATAAATTGCCAGCTGAGTCCATAACTAAATTTGAAGATGGGTCAATGCCGCTTGATCTATCTTGAAAGGCATAAACAGTTATTTTTTGTCCTGAAGGTGTAAGCTTATATACTGTTCCACAGCCGATGGAATTACACTTAGCATCACCACCCAGGTTTGTTGTGCCATATAATGAACCATCTTTAGCTAAGATCGGCTCTGAATTGGGGAAACTGCCATCTTCTGAACCGGTAAATGAATGAACAACTGAAACATTATTATTTTGGTCCATTTTAAAAATTGAACCATAATAGTTGCCGCCATCACCATATAATGTTGTACCGTAGTATTCACCATCTGCACCTAAAACTAATGCACTTTGCGGTGAATAGCCCATATCATTTTTTGTAAAACTAAATAACGTATTTAATTGTAGTTGTGGCGTAATTTGAAAAATAGTTCCGCCACCGTAATTGCCACCGCCAGATGTAACTCCGTATATCATTCCGTTTTTATCGATTGTTAATTTTGCATATGGAGCAGATCCATCACTATTATCAAAAGAATGTAATACTTGTTCATTACCATTTTTATCTATTTTATATATAGTGCCACAACCAAAATCACATTTTGCACTACTTCCGCCAAATACGGTAGTACCATATAAATATCCATCTGCATTAAGAATAAGAGCAGAATTAGGGAATGCTCCATCTTCGGGGTTAACAAAATCATGTAACTGCTTAAATTGATGATTAGCATCCAATTTATAAACTATGCCCTGACTTTGACTTCCACCAGCAATAGTTGTTCCATACAATGAATTATCGCTGTCAAGAAATAGTCCCATTGGTCTGGCACCAGTACTATCACTCACAAAGTTAAAAATTACTTGATAATTACTTTGCCCTTGTTGTTTCCCATCACTTGGTTTAGCATTCACATTAGTTAATAAAAATAACAACAAAAAGCCTGCGACAATATTTTTGTTCATCGAATTATTCCATTCTAATACCGAATATTTTATATAAATATTCATTTATATTCAAGTCAATCAAGTTTAACACTAGCTAACAAATTAAAACGCGATAAACAATGCATGTAACTTAACTGATAACTATATAATTTTTCTTTAACCACGATATTGTATTAAAAAAAACAATAAAGTCAAATATTGTTGATCAATAGCCGTGATCAGTTGCAACAAAGCGGCAATCACTTTTACACAATAACTGCTTCAACATAGGTTTATAACAGCGAATGAGGATAAAATTGGACATGTTTTTAAATTCAATTATTAAGCAAATTTGCTATTTATAAATCCAGTTTTTAGCAGCCCCATTTATTACTTATAATTGTAAAAAATCACAAATTATTATCCAATTTACGACTAAATTGTAATAATGTATTCTGACCAATCACGTAAACGTTTTTATCATCTACACTTGTGATGATTGCAAATGGATTAGAGGTAACAGAAATATTTTCAGGTGATAATTCTGTGAGCAATCCTGTTACAGTATTTCTTTTGTATTGTGCTACACTATATAAACTGATGCTATTAGTCACATAAACATTGTTACCGTCTTGACTTATTGTTATGTCGGTTGGACCTACAGATGAAACAGTTGCAGTCAATGTTAACTGACCATTGTATGTATTGCGTATAAATTCTAATATTTTATTACTAGTTGTTGTAACATAAACATCATTTCCATCGTAACTTATTACTATAGATGTAGGTGTATAGTTATTTTGAATTACATCTCCTTCTATCATTAATTGTCCAGTAATCGTGTTACGTGTGAAATGAGATAATCCTCCGCTTATATAATTGCTAATATAAACATCTTTACCATCAGGGCTTATTGTAAGTGCATTTGGCCCATATTGCGTTTGTACCGTTGATGGTGTTAATTCAGTTAATAGTCCAGTTACATTATTTCTACTAAATTGCTGTACTATATTACTTCCAAAATTAACAACATAAACATTATTACCATCTGAACTTACCTTTATCGACACTGGTTGATTACCAGTAGAAATAACGTGTCCTATTTTAACTAATTGACCAGTATTTTTGTTACGTCTAAATTGCAAAAGCTTCCCATTTGAAAATATATCATTTCCATTAGTTGTAACATAAACATTTTTATCATCTGGGCTTATAGCAATAGCAACTGGCCAATATTTTATTGGAATAGTTGCAGAATTTAACTCAGATAAAAGTCCAGTTGTGTCATTACGATAAAATTGTAACAAATCACCACGGGGAAATAAACTTGTATTATTATTAGCGATATATACGTTCTTGCTATCATGTGTTATGGCTATTGCTCTAGGATTAATGTTTGAAATATTAGGTGATATCAATGTAGTTAATTGACCGTAATACATAATATCTGGATTAGTAAGCGCATTAGTATAAGTAGTAAAACTGGCAAATATAATTAAAATGCCAATAATTTTATATAAGAATAATTTCATTATATGATTTCCTTTCATTTGTTTTTATATTAATTATCTAATTATATATAATGAACACTAAAAAATAATTTTGTCGCAAGATTAAATGCTTATATCGCTAAAGCAATCAACAACTCCTGGTCCATCAGCACTTGCCTCATCCCCAAAAATACATACGGAATTAACCCCAATATTATTAGTTGCATGAGTCCATGGGGCATTTGTTTGCCAAAATATTACTGCAGAATTAGGGCTTGGCATAAAAGGCCCCCACATATAATCAGTGAGAACCCAGTCAAGCCATTGCACGTCTGCATTATGATTTGTCCAACTACTGCCATTATAGTCACAGTCATTGATTTGTCCAACAGCAACAGCATCAACTTGGTTATCAAAGGGAACACTAATCCCAGGACTTAATGCACCCAAATCAACCCATGTTTTGCCAGCATCTGACGTAGTGCAGACATGGTATGCTGGTGATTTATATTCCGTAACATATGAAGTTGATAATGCGAATGCTTGACTCAATAAAACTGAGAAGCATAGTCCAGATAATAATTTTCGCATAATTATTCCAATTAAATAAATAGTTTAAAAAAATTTAACACATTATCCTGAATATTGCATAAAAAACATTGGTTAAGGT
>JAPJMP010000221.1 GCA_026461645.1 Burkholderiales bacterium | reverse complement strand
TTTAATTATAGTTACCATTGGTAATATTTACCTATCTACATATTGGGAAGAAATCTGTGAAATACTATATTTAATTAACTTATTAGCTTCCATTATTTTAAGTTTTAATTTGTTTACAAAATTATCAATTAAAGATCAACCTGTATATAAATGGCATATTATATCAATGTTTCTGCAATTAATTACCACTATGTTTTATTTTATTGTTAATTATATCTTATTTATTTATAGTATAAATCAAAAAATTGCCAACCTTTATTTAATTCCCGCTTTATTATGGGTGTTTTGTAGCGCAATTTTCTGGGCAACACTTGTTATACGCAATTATTCGATTAAAAAAAATTATATTGTTATTAGCTCAATGCTTTTAATAAATATTTGTTTATTTTATACGATGAGTAAACTTGAAATTAAACATAGCATTAATCCGTCTATACAATTTTTATTTTTTCAACATTTTACTAATTTGGGTGCATTTATTGTGCTAAATTGTGCTTTATATGTTTTAATTTGCGGAAGTAGTCTTGGTACAAAACTTCTAGCTGCATCTGCTATTAGTTTTATGGGAGCAAACTATTTATCATCGTATGCAATGTTTACATATAATCCATTTGCTATTATTCATCGCAATGATTTCTGGTTATTTAGCTCAACCCTTGGTCTAAGCGGAATTATTTATTTACTTTATAAAGATAATTATGCTAACTTTCAAACGTTTATTAAAGATATGTCTTTTCGTAATATTATTACCGCCTGGACTATTTGCGTGATAGTTATGACCTTTTCTTTATTCTTGATTTTAATTTATTCCTTAGATATTCTAAACAATCATTTATTAGCAATTTTGCCATATTTTATGTTTCTATTTATCATTTTTGCTACTCTTATTTCATTATTTGTTTCCTATATTTTTGAAGTTTCAATTAAACAAATAACCGCTATAGTTGAAGGCTTTATCAAAAACTCGGCGACCAAAACTTCATTTAATAAAATAATAATTTCAGAATTTCTAGCTTTAAATGATTTATTAGTGTTTACGATGAACATCATTAAGGAAAGAAATCGAATGAAGGACCAAATTGGCATCGATGCCAGAAAAGTTGTTCATGATGTAACCTCTCCTATTTCAAGCATAACAACTATAATTAAAAATCTTGGTTCTAAAATTCCACAGTCTGATCAGGAAACATTAAAGATAGCTTTGGATAGAATTTCAGGAATATCACGCAATTTTCTTAACCAATATGAAAGTATTGATAAATTATCTACTGTTGATAATCGTGAAATTTTAATTGCATCTCTAACCATGACACAATTTATTAATGAAAAAAATGAACAACTGCGTAAATTAAATATTAAAATTGGTTTTGAAGTTGATAGTTCCACAATTTTTGTTTTTATTAAAACTAGTGCACAGTTATTTAAATCAATTTTATCTGAAATAGTTAGAGTTGTTACTGACTCAATCAAAGATCTTAGCCATGCGGCAATATTAATTAGAATTTGCAATACTGAAGATAAATTTATTGTTATTATTAAAGATAATGGACACGGCATATCTAAAGAATGTCAAGATAGTTTTTTTAATAGCGAAAGTATCTTTCACAGTGAAATTAACAAGATTAAAGGTTCTTTAGAGATTTATACTAATGAACGTTCCGGCACTAAAATATTTTTACGAATTCCGATTGAGGAACCTCCAGCATGGATAATGACTTGTTTAACTATATACCCAGATAGTTTAATTATAATTGTTGATGATGATCAATCAATCCATGGTGCTTGGGATAGCCATTTTGAAGATGTAATCAAGAGTAACCCAGCAATTAGAATAAAACATTTCTTGCATGGAGAACACGCATTAGAATTTATAAACACTCTTCCAGTTCAGCAACAAGAACAAGCCGTGTTATTATCAGATTACGAACTGCTTAACCAGTCATTAAATGGTTTAATGTTAATTGAAAAAGCTAAAATTGGAACTTCTATATTAGTAACTTCATATTCATCCGATCAAACCTTAATAAAACAAGTTATTGATACGGGAGTTCAGCTTTTACCTAAAGAATTTATTAATAATATTGCAATCTCAGTTGATCTAACTCATAAGAAGTATACTAGAAAAGTTGATTTATTATGGCTTGAAGATCAAAAATATTTTGTCGACAATTTAGTTAATCTTTATTATAAAGATTTGCTTGTTGATGTTTTCTATGATCCAATTAGTTTTATGCAAAATATTGATCTTTACCCATTAAATACCAGAATTATATTAGACACTTTATATGAATATGACGGTAATAAATTATATGAAACTGATGGGTTTATTGTTGCAAAAAAATTACACAACTTAGGTTATACCAATATTATTCTCTTTACTGGCGAAATTCCTAATAGGTCTGTACCTCCATATTTAAAAGTTACTTTAAAAACAAGCGAATATGATCAACAAAATTTGCACCTAATTTAACTCAGTAGATCAAAACTCATATTATTTGCGCAAATTATCTTTGAGTAATATTTAATTTTTACTCCAGAATTTTCCATGCAAAATCCCACTTTCAAAAAAAATATACTTAACCTGAATATTGCATAAAAAACATTGGTTAAGGT